>CAMEPL010000050.1 GCA_945931665.1 uncultured Clostridium sp.
TAGAACACGATATAAGATTTGTTGAAGATAACTGGGAATCAACTACAGTTGGTGCCTGGGGACTTGGATGGGAAGTTTGGCTAGATGGTATGGAAGTTACTCAGTTCACTTATTTCCAACAAGTTGGTGGTATAGAGTGTGAACTAGAAACTGGAGAAATTACATATGGTTTAGAAAGACTTGCTATGTATATACAAGACGTAGACAGTGTATACGATTTAAAATGGAATGATAAAATAACTTACGGAGATGTATTCAAAAAACAAGAATATGAAAACTCAATGTACGCATTTGAAGAATGTGACTCTGAAATGTTATTCAATTTATTTGATATATATGAAAAAGAAGCTTTAAGAATCTTAGATAAAGGACTAGTTATACCAGCTTATGACTATGTTTTAAAATGTTCACATACATTTAATACATTAGATGCAAATGGAGCAATAGGGGTAAGTCAAAGAGCTTCATTTATAGGAAGAGTTAGAGATATGGCAAAAGCTGTTTCACAACTTTACGTTGAACAAAGAAAAGAAATGGGATACCCTCTTATAAAGGAAGGTGAAAAATAATGAAGAATTACTTTTTACTAGAAGTTGGTGTAGAAGAATTACCATCAAGATTCGTTGAATCTACATTGACACAAATAAAAGAAAACTTAGAAAAATCATTAAAAGAAAATAGAGTTGAATTTGAAAATATAGAGAAATACGGAACTCCAAGAAGACTTACTTTCGTTATAAACAACATAAGCGACAAGCAAAGTGATCTTGAAGAAGAATTAAAAGGACCATCTAAAAAAATATCAGTAGACGCTGATGGAAACTTCACAAAACCTGCTTTAGGATTTATGAAAAGTAAAGGATTATCAGAAGCTGATGTATATTTTAAGCAAGTTGGAAAAGATGAATACTTATTCGGTACTTTAAAACAAGAAGGACAAGCAACTTCTGAAGTTTTAAAAGAAATAGTTCCAGCAGCTATAAAAGGTGTTACATTCCCTAAAGCTATGCGTTGGGGCGGAAAAAACATGAGATTTGCTAGACCAATAAGATGGATGGTTGCTTTATTAAATGATGAAGTATTACCAATAAACTTAGAGGGAATAATAGCTTCTAATGTAACTAGAGGTCATAGATTCTTAGGAAGAAAACAAATAGAAGTATTTTCAATAGAAGACTACTTCAAAGAATTAAGTGAAAATTACGTAGTTTTAGACCAAAATGTAAGAAAAGAAGCTATAAAATCACAAGCTGAAGAAGTAGCAAAATCTTTAGGCGGAGAAGTTGAGATAGAAGACGATTTACTAGAAGAAATAACTTATTTAGTGGAATATCCAACTGCATTCTATGGAGAATTTAATAAAGATTATGTAAAACTTCCAAAAGAAGTTGTAACAACTCCTATGAAAGAGCACCAAAGATATTTCCCTGTTTCTAAAGATGGCAAATTATTACCATACTTTATAGCTGTTAGAAATGGTGACAAGCACGGAATAGAAATGGTTAAAGCCGGGAATGAAAAAGTTCTAGAAGCTAGACTTGCAGATGCTTTATTCTTCTATCATGAAGATATCAAGAAACCTCTTGAATCATTCGTAGAAAATTTAAAAACTGTTGTATTCCAAGCTAAACTAGGAACAGTATATGATAAAACTTTAAGAATAGAAAATTTAGCAGCAGATATAATAAATAGACTTGATGAAAAAGAAGCATTAAATGATACTTTAAGAGCAGCTAAATTATGTAAAGCTGACTTAGTAACTAATATGGTGTTTGAATTTACTGAACTTCAAGGTGTAATGGGACGTGAATATGCTAAAGTTAGTGGTGAAAATGATGCTGTAGCACAAGCTATATTTGAACACTATCTACCAAGATTTGCTGGAGATACACTTCCACAAACTAAAGCTGGTGTAGCATTATCTATAGCTGATAAATTAGATTCTATAGCAGGATTCTTTGCAATAGGAATAAAACCATCAGGTTCTCAAGACCCTTATGCTTTAAGACGTCAAGCTTTAGGTATATTAAGTGTATTACTGGATCAAAAACTAGATATAAACTTAGAGCAATTAGTAAGTGATGCTCTTAATAATTATGACCACTTAACTTTCGATAAAGCAGAAGTTACTTCTCAAATAATGGACTTCTTCACAGAGAGAGTTAAAAACTTATTCAAAGATTTAGGAATAAGATATGATGTAATAGATGCAGTATTAAGCTCTAACTTAAACAGTATATCTGATATACATACAAGAGCAGTTGAATTAAATAACTGGCTTCAAAAAGAAGAATTAGTAGAAATGTTAACTGCATTCAACAGAGTATCTACATTAGCTCAAAAAGCTGAATCTGATAAAGTAGACGAAACTTTATTAAAAGAAGATGCAGAGATTAAATTAAATGCAGGATTTAAAGAAATAAAAGCACAAGTTGAAGGATTCTTAGCTAATAAAGAATATAATAAAGCTTTAGATGCTTTTGCTTCAATAAAACCACTTGTAGATAATTTATTTGACAATGTAATGATAATGGACAAAGATGAAGCTGTTAAAGCAAATAGATTAGGACTACTAAAACAAATATATGAAACTATGTTAACTATATGTGATTTATCTAAAATAGTTTATAAATAAAAACATATAAATAACATAGACTTTATGATTAAAATATCTTATGTGAGACTGATTTAATGTAAATTTAAAAAATAAAATAGGCATATAGGCAAACTTTTATGAAAAATGAGTAAACCTATATGCTTGTTTTTTTTCATAAATGAAATAATAATCATTATGTACAAAACTAAACATTTATTTATCATAAATACATATAAATTATCTTTTTACATAAAAATTTGATTTAGTATGTATTTAATTAATATATATATTCCAAAATATATATTATATAGTATAATTAAATAATAAGATATATAAGTGTGTGTTTGAATTTTATCTAAAAGTATACAACATAAAATGAGAAATAATAAGAAAAATAGAAAAGTAAATTAATTGTGTTTAATAATTATCAAAATTATATATAGCATTTATGTAAAAATATGAAAAATATGCCACACTAAATAAAAAAAGTGTTTACAGAATAGCATATAGAGTTCTATAATATACTATATAGGAAAATAATGGTAAAAAGTATAGCATATTGAAAGAAGGTGATTATAATTCAACTTAATCAAAGACAACAAAAAATAATAGAAATAGTAAAAGAAAATCAACCTATAACAAGTGAAAATATAGCATCGATGTTAAATGTTACTAGGGCGACACTAAGATCAGATTTAGCTATTTTAACAATGACAGGAATATTAGATGCAAGACCCAAAGTTGGATATTTTTATACAGGTGTCAGCCAAATTAATTTATTGGGAAATGACATAAAAGAAAAAAAAGTTGAAGATATGATGGGTATGCCTGTAGTAGTAAAAAAAGATGTAAGTTTATACGATGTAATAGTCGAGATGTTTTTATCTGATGTAGGAAGTATATTTATTATAGATGATCAAGAAAATTTATGTGGCGTAGTTTCACGTAAAGATTTATTAAAAGCGACAATTGGAGGGCTTGACATAAATAAAATGCCAATAGGTATGGTTATGACAAGAACACCTAATGTCGTAACAGTTGAGAGAGAAGATAGTATAATATTAGCAGCTAGAAAAATTATTGAGCATGAAATAGATTCTATCCCAGTTGTAGAAACGGATAAAGAGCACAATACAATGAAGGTAGTAGGCAGAATCTCAAAGACAAACATAACAAAATTATTCTTAGAGATTGCTGGAGAATAAGGAGGATTACTCGATGGATAATTTACTAATTTATGCAGTTTCAGATTCAATAGGGGAAACAGCACAACAAGTTTCTAGAGCTGCAATATCACAATTTGGATTATCAGAAGATGAATACGATATAAGAAGACATCCATTTGTGAATACTGAAGAAGTTTTAATGGAATTATTAGAAAGTGCAAAAAGATGCAATGCAATGTTTGTTTACACATTAGTTAATCCAAAATTAGCGAAAATGGCAAGTGATTATTGTGAAGCAAATGGCATTTTGAAAATAGATTTAATGACAGATATACTAAACATATTATCTGAAAAAACTGGTAAGGCGCCAAAAGGGGAAGCAGGCATTATCAGAAAAATGGACGAAAGTTATTTCAAAAGAATTGCAGCTATAGAATTTGCTGTTAAGTATGATGATGGTAAAGAACCAAATAAAGGTATATTAGAAGCCGAATTAGTGTTAATTGGTATATCTAGAACTTCGAAAACACCACTGAGTATGTACTTAGCAAATAGAAATATAAAAGTGGCCAATGTACCTTTAGTTCCAGAAATACCAATACCAAAAGAAGTATATGAAATAGACCCTAGAAAAATAATAGGACTTACTAATTCACCAGAAGTACTTAATCAAGTGAGAACGACAAGACTGAAAGCTCTTGGACTTTCTAGTAGTGCAAATTATGCTAAGTATGACAGAATACTAGAAGAACTTGACTACGCAGAAAAAGTAATGAAAAAAATAGGTTGTCCAGTTATAAATGTATCTGATAAGGCAATCGAAGAAACGGCAAGTGATATTTTAGATATAATGAAAGAAAAAGGGATACATAAAAGAACACATAAAGACGCATAGAGATCATTAGTATTGTTTAAATAGTCGATTTTAATAAAAATTTTAAAATTGACTTTAATATAAAAATTTTTCTAAAGAAAATAATATAAGTTATTGGAGGAAAAGAAAATGGAAACTAAATATGTTTACAGTTTCAACGAAGGAAATAAAGACATGAAATCTTTATTAGGAGGAAAAGGAGCTAATTTAGCTGAAATGACTAAGATAGGATTGCCTGTGCCTCCAGGATTTACAATTTCAACAGAAGCATGTAATGACTACTATGTTAGCAATAAAACTATAAAACCGGAAATAATAGAACAAATAGAATCAAAATTAGCGCAATTAGAATCAGATTTAGGTAAAGAATTAGGTTCAATAGAAAATCCATTATTAGTATCTGTTCGTTCAGGAGCAGTTATATCAATGCCTGGTATGATGGATACAATATTAAACTTAGGTTTAAATGATAATACAGTTGTAGGTCTTGCTAAAGCTACTGAAAATGAAAGATTTGCATATGATAGTTATAGAAGATTTATACAAATGTTTTCTGATGTTGCTATGGAAGTGCCTAAATATAAATTTGAAAGTGTGCTAGACAAATATAAAGAAAAAAACGGATTTAAATTTGATACAGAATTAACTACAGAACACTTAAAAGCAATAGTTGAAGAATTTAAAGGTATATATAAAAAAGAGGTAAAAGAAGACTTCCCACAAGACCCTAAAAAACAATTAATGTTAGCTGTTGAAGCAGTATTTAGATCTTGGAACAATCCTCGTGCAATAGTATATAGAAAATTAAATGATATTCCTAATAATTTAGGAACAGCAGTAAATGTACAATCAATGGTATTCGGTAATATGGGTGATAACAGTGGTACAGGTGTTGCATTTACAAGAGACCCAGCTACTGGAGAAAATAAATTATTAGGTGAATACTTAATAAATGCTCAAGGTGAAGACGTTGTTGCAGGTATAAGAACACCACAAAAAATAGCAACACTAGAAAATATAATGCCAGATGTATATAAACAATTTGTAGAAACTGCGAATAAGCTAGAAAAACATTACAGAGATATGCAAGATATCGAATTTACTATAGAAAAAGGAAAACTATTCTTATTACAAACTAGAAACGGTAAGAGAACAGCAAAATCAGCTATAAACGTAGCTGTTGATTTAGTTAAAGAAGGTTTAATAACTAAAGAAGAAGCAATAATGAGAATTGAACCTAATCAATTAGACCAATTACTACATCCAAAATTTGAAGATAAATCTTTAAAAGAAGCTAAAGTTTTAGCTAAAGGTCTTCCTGCATCTCCAGGGGCTGCTAGTGGTAAAATCTACTTTAGTGCTGAAGATGTAGTTGAAGCATCTAAAGATGGTACAGAAACAATACTTGTTAGACAAGAAACTTCTCCAGAAGATATCGAAGGTATGGTAAGTGCACAAGGTATACTTACTGCAAGAGGTGGTATGACTTCACATGCTGCTGTTGTTGCAAGAGGTATGGGTAAATGCTGTGTAGCTGGTTGTGGAGAAATAAAAGTAAGTGAAGTTACAAAAACTTTAGAAGTTGGTGACTTAGTACTTAAAGAAGGAGATTATATATCTCTAGATGGTTCAACTGGTGTAGTTTACTTAGGAAATGTAAATAAAGCTACAGCAGATATGACTGGTAACTTTGAAACATTAATGGGTTGGGTTGATGAAATAAGACAAATGAAAGTTAGAACTAATGCAGATAACCCAAGAGATGCTAAAGCAGCCGTTGATTTTGGTGCTGAAGGTATAGGACTTTGTAGAACTGAGCACATGTTCTTTGACGAAGAAAGAATACCAGCAGTTAGAAAAATGATACTATCAAATACTGTAGAACAAAGAGTTAAAGCATTAGAAACATTACTTCCAATGCAACAAAAAGACTTTGAAGACATATATAGAGTTATGGGTGAACGTCCAGTTAACATAAGACTTTTAGACCCACCACTACATGAGTTCTTACCACAAGATGACGAAACAATAGAAGAACTTGCAAAAGATATGGGAATAGACCCTATAGTAATTAAGAAGAGATGTGAAGAATTAGCAGAATTCAACCCAATGTTAGGACATAGAGGTTGTAGACTTGCTGTAACATATCCAGAAATAGCTGTAATGCAAACAAAAGCTATAATAAATGCAGCTATAACAGTAAATAAAGAAGGTTTAAATGTTGAACCAGAAATAATGATACCACTTGTTGGTGCATTAAACGAATTTAAAACAGTTAAACAAACAATAGTTGAAACAGCAGACGAAGTTATAAAAGCTGCTGGTGTAGAACTTAAATACACTGTTGGTACAATGATAGAAATACCTAGAGCCTGCTTAATCGCTGATGAAATAGCACAAGAAGCAGATTTCTTCAGTTTTGGTACAAATGACTTAACTCAAATGACATTTGGATATTCAAGAGATGACGCTGGTAAATTCTTAGGTGAATACGTTGATAGAGAAATACTTGAAAAAGATCCATTCCAAGTATTAGACCAACACGGTGTAGGCAAATTAGTTCAAATGGCTGCAAAATTAGCAAGAGGAGTAAAAGGTGATAATATTAAATTAGGTATATGTGGAGAACATGGTGGAGAACCATCTTCAGTAGAATTCTGTTACAATACAGGACTTAACTATGTATCTTGCTCACCATACAGAGTTCCAATAGCTAGACTTGCTGCTGCAAGAGCAACTATAAAAAATCCTAGAAAATAATTATTAATATAAACAATTGATACATATAGGCTATCTCAAGTTTGAGATAGCCTTTTTAATTTGTATAAAATAGGTTATAATTTTAAATACATATGAAAGTTTTAGGAGGATAAATATATGAAATACCTTACAAAAGAATGGTATTATGGAAATAAAGATATTTGTTTAGATTTAGAAGTTGATTCTAAGGCAGAACAATTTTCAGAAGAATATTATAACGAAATTTATAATGCTAAATTAAAGAATTTTTTAGAAGAAGAAAAAGAAGTTTCAGAGATGGAATACCAAACAGAAGAATGGGAAGATATACAACTTATGGACGACGAGGGTAATATTGTAAGTGCTAGGGAGATAATGTCTGAAGAAGAGTTTGAAGCGTTAAAACAAGAAATCTTGGAAAGTGAACAAAATAAAGAAGAATCTCAAATAGAGCCTTATGATGAAGAAAAACTGACAAAATATTTTTTAGAAATACACAATAATGAAATACAAAGTTTAAAAATAAACCTACCAAAAGAAATTTTAAATGAAGTAGAAGATATAAGAGTATTATCGCTTGGAATAGCTACAGAAAAAGTTAAAAAGTTAGTAGATGAATACAGTAAAAAATATGAAATGGCATTTGAAAAAGCTTTAAATGATTACAATAAACATTGGTATAGTATAAGTGATAAAATACCTGCATATATAAAAGAAAATTATAATTTCCACGATTGTAGAATTATAGATATAAAGAATGTTGGAAATGACATTGTATTTGAACTAGATAATAGTTCAGGATTTACTAACATAAATAAAATAATATATAAAAATGCTACTATTCTAGAGAATAACTTCACTGAAGGCTGTCATTGGGTTTATGATGAAATGTATTTATGTAATGATGGATATGAGTTTGATATAGCTGTAGATGGAGAAAATGGATATAGCTATATTACACTTACAGCAAGTGATGTAAAATTTGAATAATAAAATTATAAAATAAAATGCCTGTTTTATATAATAAACTGTTTAGAAAATGGCATTTTATTTATTTTTGATAAATATAGCAAAATTAGTCGATTATAATTTATAATTGTATTAGAAAAATAAATAAGTTAAAAATATTAAAATAGATACGAAAAGTATTAATATAGATGATATATCTAATTATTAAAAAAGGAGTTTAAATTATGAAAGATATATATTTTGATAATTCAAGCACATCTTTCCCAAAGGCGCCGAATGTAGGACGTGCTATGGGAGAGTTTATAGAAAATGGTGCTTTTAATATAAATAGAGGCAGTTATGAAGGAGCATATGAGGCTGGAAGTGCAGTTTTAGATACAAGAGAGATGTTAAAAGATTTATTTAATGCTCCTAATTCCAAAAATGTAGTTTTCACACCAAGCGTAACATACTCACTAAACTTCTTTATAAAAGGATTTTTAAAACGTGGTGACCATGTACTTGTAACAAGCGTTGAACATAATGCAGTTATGAGACCACTTGTTCAAATGGAGAAACTAGGTGTAGAATTTGATGTTGTACAGTGTGACGAAGAAGGCTCAGTTACTGCTGACGACTTTAGAAGTTATATAAAGGAAAATACAAAAGCTATAATAACAACACATGCATCAAATGTATGTGGAACTATAATTCCAATAGAAGAAATAGGTGCTTTATGTAAAGAAAAAGGATTAGTTTACGCTGTTGATACGGCACAAACTGCTGGAATATTAAACATAGATATGCAAAAATCTAATATAGATTTTCTTGCATTTACTGGACACAAAGGATTACTTGGGCCTCAAGGCATTGGTGGATTTATAGCAAGTGATAAATTAGAAGGATTAATAGATCCAGTTATAAGCGGTGGTACAGGTAGTTTATCAGATTCAGAGGAAATTCCAACCTTCTTACCAGATAGATTTGAAAGTGGAACATTAAATTTACCAGGAATAATAGGACTACACCAAGCTTTAATCTATTTAAAAGAAGCTGGAATAGACAATATGAGAAATGAAAAAATGGAGATAACTAAATATTTCTTAGATCAAGTTAAAGAAATAGAAGGTGTAAGAATAGCTGGTAAAAAGACAGTAGAAGGTAGACTAGGTGTTGTATCTATAGACTTTGAAGGATTTGATAACAGTATAGTTTCATTCTATTTAAGCAACAAATACAACATAATGACTAGAGTAGGAATGCACTGTGCACCAAGAGCACACAAAACATTAAAAACTTTCCCACAAGGAACAGTTAGATTCTCATTTAGCCACTTTAATACAAAAGAAGAAGTTGATATATGTATTGATGCTATAAAAACAATTTTAGATGATTTAAGACAAGGGGAAGATATTATTTAGATTATAATTTTGCATATGCAAAATTTATAAAATATATATACTCAAAAGGGGAGATTAGAAATATGGCAGATTACAGAGAAATGTGGGAAAGTCTAGGGATGGACTTAGAAACTCACGACCAATTATGTGAGGTATTACCTCAAGCTTTTGGAGATGTATTTTTATCACAAGAAAACAGACCAGAAGCAATGGACTATTATAATTTTGTGATAGCAGAAATCCATGGGGTTAGACCACAAGAGTTAATCAAAGCACAAGAAGAAGGAAAAAAGGTGTTTGGGACTTTTTGCGTTTATGTACCAGATGAGTTAATATTTGCAGCAAATGCAATAGCTACAGGTCTTTGTGGCGGTTCACAATTCTGGGTACCGGGCGGTGAAAAAGTCCTTCCAACAAACACTTGCCCACTTATTAAAGCTTCAGTAGGGGCTAGACTAGATAGAACATGTCCATTCTTTAGAATTGCAGACATGTATATAGGTGAAACAACTTGTGATGGTAAGAAAAAAGCATGGGAAATACTAGGCGAAGATGTTCCTGTACATGTTATGGACTTGCCTCAAATGAAGCGAGAAAAAGATATAAAAGCTTGGGCAGAAGAAATAAGAGAACTTAAAAAAGTTATTGAAGAATTTACAGGAAACAAAATTACAGCAGAATATCTAAATGAAAGCATAAAATTAATAAATAACAAAAGAAAAGCATTAAGTCGTCTATATGAATGCCGTAAAGCAGACAAAGTGCCTATAAGTGGTAGAGATGCTTTAGTAATATCTCAAATAGCATTTTACGATGATCCTGCTCGTTTTACACAAATGACA
This sequence comes from uncultured Clostridium sp., assembly GCA_945931665.1. GTDB lineage: Bacteria > Bacillota > Clostridia > Peptostreptococcales > Peptostreptococcaceae > Intestinibacter. The sequence goes on from CAMEPL010000050.1 coordinate 10,566, forward strand.
AATAAACTTTGTGACGAACTAGAACAAAGAATTAAAGATGGTGTGAGCGTAGTTAAAGAAGGAACTAAGAGAATATTATTGACAGGGACTCCACTTGCAGTTCCAAACTGGAAATTACATAATATAATCGAAACTAGTGGAGCAGTAGTTGTATGTGAAGAAATGTGTACAGGAACAAGATATTTTGAAAATTTAGTAGACGAAACAAAAACTACTGTAGATGAACAAATTGATGCTTTAGCAAATAGATATATGGGCATAAATTGCGCATGTTTCACTCCAAACACAGGAAGAATCGATGATATTATACGTTTAGCAAAAGAATACAAAGTTGACGGTGTAATCGATGTGAACTTAAAATTCTGTAGCTTATATGATGTAGAAGGATATACAGTTGAAAGAGCATTAAAAGAAGCAGGTATCCCTGTTATGGGAATTGAAACTGATTATACAGATAACGATGCAGAACAACTTCGTACTAGAATAGGTGCATTTATAGAAATGATAGGAACAAAATAGATGAAACAATATTATGTTTTATTTAAAAACCACAATAATGGAATGCGTCTTTATAACAGCTTGAAATCGAAAAATATCAAATCTACAATAGCACCTACTCCAAGAGTAGCCTCTAAAAGCTGCGGAATATCTCTTTTAATAAATAAAGAAGATATAGAAAAAATAAGGGATATAGTTGCCAATGAAGATATTGATATAATCGATATAGTTGAAATTGAAAGAAATGTAAAACCAAATAGAGATAAATATTGCTAGAGGAAATTTATATGAATTATGTAGGAATAGATATAGGTTCGACTGCTTCAAAAGTAGTAACACTTGGAGATAAAATTACTGAGTTTGTGCTTCCAACAGGATGGAGCAGTAAAGAAACTGTAGATGAAATCAAAAGTAGACTTTTAAGTTACGACATAGATGTAGATGACAATGAAACAAAAATAGTTGCAACTGGATATGGAAGAATTTCTGTAGACTTTGCAGACAAAATAATAACCGAGATTACGTGTCATGGTAAAGGCGGCACAGAACTTGCAAAAGGTGATTGTACTATAATCGATATTGGTGGGCAAGATACTAAAATAATAATAATAGAAAATAATTTTGTAAGCGACTTTATAATGAACGACAAATGTTCAGCAGGAACAGGAAAATTTATCGAAGTTATGGCAAATAGACTTGGTGTAACAATAGATGAGTTGTTTGATATGGCACAAAGGGGACAAACTGTAAAAATAAGTTCTCTATGTACAGTTTTTGCAGAGTCTGAGGTTATAAGTTTTATTGGAAAAGGTGCAAAGCGTGAAGATATTGCAGCTGGGGTAGTAGACTCGGTTGCAAACAAAGTAGCGACTCTTTGCAATAAGAAAAAATTAAGCGATAAAATTATAATTACAGGCGGTATAAGCCACAATGAGTATTTTGCAAACTTATTATCTAAAAAGTTGAAGAAAAAAGTAGAGTGTTCTAAATATGGAAGATATGCAGGCGCTTTAGGTGCAGCATTACTGGCAAAAGAGCTTTAAATCACAATTAAATAAACTATATAAGTTATGCTTGCTTTATAATAGACAATTTATGTTTATTATGGGGCAAGCATATTTTATAACAATTTTTGAGATGATTTTAGGATAAAGAATTTTGTTTTATAAATGTGAGTACATTTATTTTTGAATTTTATTAAAAAGTTTTAAATAATATATTGACTTAGAGTTAACTTCAAGTGGTAATTTATTAGTGTAGAGAGAACAAATGATAGAAATGTTAAAAGTAAAATAATAATTCAAAATATAAAATTAGGGGGGATTTAAAATGAAAAAGAATGTTTTAATATTATCTTCAAGTCCAAGAAGAAATGGAAATTCAGATTTATTATGCGATAGATTTTTAGAAGGTGCAAAGTCATCAGGACATACTGTAGAAAAAATATTTATAAAAGATAAAAATATAAATTACTGTACAGGATGTAGTAGTTGTTCAATGGGAAAATCATGTCCACAAAAAGACGATATGCCAGAAATATTAGAAAAAATGATAAATGCAGATGTTATAGTTATGGCTACACCAGTTTATTTTTATACAATGTGTGGTCAAATGAAAACTTTTATAGATAGAACTTGTGCACGATATCAAGAAATAAGTAACAAAGACTTTTACTTTATATTATCAGCTGCCGTAGAAGATAAAGCTGCTTTAGAGAGAACAGTTGATGCATTTAGAGGATTTACTGATTGTTTAGAAAATCCAAGAGAAAAAGGTATAATTTATGGAGTTGGTGCATGGAAAGTTGGAGAAATAAAAGAAACTCATGCAATGGATGAAGCGTATAAAATGGGACAAGAAATATAGAAAATTAACTTGATTATAATATAGAATATAATTAAAATGATATATTGTAACGTCAGGAGGAAAAGCTATGAGAATAGCAGAAGTGAGCAAAAAACTTGATATTTCAGCAGATACTCTTAGATATTATGAGCGTATAGGATTAATACCTAAAGTAAATCGTGATAAAAGTGGAAACAGGGATTATACAGAATTAAACTGCAAATGGATAAAATTTATAAAATGCATGAGAAACTCAGGCATGCCTATAGAAATACTTATAGAATATGTGACACTTTTACAAGAAGGTGAACATACTGCGGGTGTGCGTAAAGATTTACTTCTAGAGCAAAGAGAACATCTTCAAGATAAAATTGATGAATTACAACAAATGTTATCATATTTAAATGGTAAAATTGAAAAATATGATGAAATTATTATGGAAAAAGAAAAAGAATTAAGAGATGAAGTTTAAAAAATTATAAAGGACTGCCGCGGATTAGGCAGTCCTTTTTTATCTTTTAATAAACCAACTAAAATATCCCTTTTGATTTTTTTGATACGTAAGTATAGCGTCGAATTTATTCCCGTTTTTATCAGTAAGTGATTTTACCTTAGCTTCACCTTTTTTAAGAATTGATTTAACCATTGTTTTATTAGGTTTTTTCTTATATAGAGCTAAATATTTATCATCTTTAAAAATTCCATACTTACAAGTTTGATAATTTGTACATAAAAATCCTTTGTCAGTTTCGACTACATCTGAACCACATACTGGACATTTCCCGAGTGATGTATTATCAGATTTAGCACTAGACTTTTTAGATGTAGCTTTAGATTTTTTAGCGGCTTGTGCTTCTAATTGTGATTTAGATGTTGATTTACCTGTTTTAGGATCGTAAACATAAGCATCTGTATTTATTTTTTTAGGCGCATCATATTTTATTAAATTAACATTCTTAACTATGAAATTCATTATATTAAGTAGATATTCTTTACGAGAGAATTGTCCCTTTTGAATATCACTTAAGCTTTTTTCTAGTTTACCTGTATAATCGACATCGAACAAGTCTTTTACAGGAAAGATTTCCACTAAATTAATTCCCAAGTCAGTTATATAATATGATTTACCTTTTTTATTAACGTATCCAACTTGGGCGATTTTTTTAAGTACATCACCACGAGTTGCTGATGTACCTATTGAGTACCCAGCTAAAACTAAATCTTCATCATCTACGTTTTTACCACAGTTTTTCATAGCTTTAAGTAAAGTATCTTCAGTATAAGATTTAGGTGGTGTAGTTTGCTTTTTAAGAGGTAAAATTTCTAAAACTTCTACAGATTCGCCTTTTTCCATAGATGGAAGTAGGTCGTTTTTCTGTTCTTTATTATATACTTCTAAATAACCTTTAACTTTTAGCACCTTACCTTTAGTTAAAAATATATTATCATCCACATCAGTTTTTATCTCAGTATTTTCATATTCAGCAGGTGGCATAAAGTTTGCAATAAATCTATCTTTGATAGCTTGATAAACTATTTGTTCATCAGGAGTTAATGAGTTAGGTACGATATATGTAGGTATAATCGCACTGTGGCTATCGACTTTTGATGAATCGAAAACTCTCTTAGTTTTTGCAAATTTTATTTTATCTTCATAAGGAAGACCTTGTTTTAATCTATTTAATGTTTGGCTAGCTTTATCAGTTAAACTCTCCTCTAGATAAACAGAATCAGTTCTAGGGTATGTGATATATCCACCCTTACCTTTACCTTCATAAAGAGACTGACATACGTTTAAAACCTTATCTGATGTGAAATGAGAGTATTTAGATGTAATATAACCTTGAAGTGAAGTTAAACTGAATAATTTTGGAGCATATTCTTTGGATTTAGTTACTTTTTTAGATGATATAACACCTTCTTTAGAAGTAATGCTCTCTATAACAGCCATAGCTTCTTCTTTAGTATCGAATTTAGTTTCTTTACCTTTAACTAATTTACCTTTATATGTACCATTTGTGCATTTAAAGTTACCTTCAATTTCAAAATATGTTTTTGGTACGAAGTTTTTAATCTCCATATCTCTGTCGTACACAAGTTTGACGGTTGGTAAAATAACACGCCCGATATTTAAAAGTTTCCCATTTCCATATTTTAATGTTGCAACTGATGTAAAGTTAATACCAATAAGCCAGTCGGTAATAAGACGAGTATATCCAGCTGCTTGAAGATTTCTCATATCTTCTTCGTCTTTTAAATTTTCAAGCCCTCTAGTTATATCTTGTGGTGTCCACTCATTAACTAGAATTCTCTTAACAGGTTTTTTATTTTTAGCAAGTAAGAATATTAAAAATGCGATAAGTTCTCCTTCACGGTCGTTATCTGTTGCATTTATTACATATTCTACATCTTCTCTATTTAAAAGTTCTTTTATTATGTTGAATTGTTTTTGTTTTGAATCATCTACTTTAAATTTAAACTTATCTGCTGGTATAAATGGAAAATTGGACATTTTCCAAGAACCAGAGTATTTTTCTTTGTCATAATCTTTCATGTCGTACAATGAAACTAGATGACCAAATGCATAAGTTACAAGATATCCATTTCCCTCAAAATAGCCATCTCTTCTAGTCTTAGCCCCTAAGAAAGAAGCGATAGTTTTTGCGACAGATGGTTTTTCTGCAAGTATTACTTTCATAAGGAACCTCCTTTTTAAATACTCTTTATGTTATCACAAAAAAGAATTAAATTTCAAGATAAGGGGTTTAAATTTATATTGTCAAGTTAGTTTTCTATATGAAGCTAATTTATACCTTGAAGTAAAAATAGAATTTATTTATAATATTATTTAGTCAAAATAAAAGGAGAAATAATGATGAAAGAAATAAAAATAAAATATCTTAACGACGATATAACTAGATTAGAATACATAGATGGAAAATCTGACTGGATTGATTTAAGAGCAGCTGAAGAAGTAGAATTAAAAGCTGGTGAATTTAAGTTAATACACTTAGGTGTAGCAATGCAATTACCAGAAGGATACGAAGCTCATATAGTACCAAGAAGTAGTACTTTTAAAAACTTCGGTATAATTCAAACTAATCACTGTGGTATAGTAGATAATACTTACTGTGGACCAAATGACTGGTGGTATATGCCTGCATTTGCACTTAGAGATACTAAAATAGAAGTTAACGACAGAATATGTCAATTTAGAATAGAGAAAAACCAACCAACTCTAGTTTTCAATGAAGTTGAAGAAATGGAAGGTAAAAACAGAGGTGGTATAGGAAGCACTGGTAAAAAATAATTGAAATAGAAAAAGCTATTATGAGGAAAAAACTTATAATAGCTTTTTTAATTTGAGCAATTCACAAAATACTTAGCATCATAATAAAATAAAAATTTCTAAATATATAAGAAATAAAATAATTTAAATAGTTTAATGCATATTTTTAAAGAATTTCATCTTTAAGTATAGTATCAATTGAATTAGAGCAATTAATACACCAACAAAGAAGAAAAACCAAGCAATAGGAATTAGAAAAAATGGCTCATCTAATATTCCATTATCTAACACCCTAGAACCGATTATATTGTACGCAACTAGGCAACCTATTGTAATTAA
>CAMEPL010000051.1 GCA_945931665.1 uncultured Clostridium sp.
TCTCTCTTTGTTCTTTTATCTTTTTGATATAGTCAAACATTCTTTCTTTTTGTCTTAAAGCTTCTGTAGCTATATATGTTGATAGAGAATTTAAATTGTAAGGAGCTCTGACTTTTTCGATTGAAGTTATTATATCTTCATTTGCAACTATATAGCCCATTCTTATTCCAGCTAGTGAAAATGCCTTTGACACAGTTTTTACGATTAATAAGTTGTCGTAGTCCATAACTTCATCTATTAAAGACTCATCACCAAATTCCATATAAGCTTCATCTAATGCTATTAATGCGTCTGTGCTCTTTACTATTTTTATAACTTCTTCTTTTGTAAGAATTGAACCTGTTGGATTGTTTGGGTTACAAAGTATAACTAATTTGGGATTGTTTTTTTTTATATCTTTTATTATACTGTCTACATTTAGTTTGAAATCTTCTTCTGCTTTTGCACCTATATATTTTGCACTAAAAACTTGGGCATAGATTGAATACATGCTAAAAGTCGGGTCTAAACTAAGTATTGTTTCATCTTTGTCTACAAAAGTTTTTACACATAAATCCAACAATTCACTTGAGCCATTTCCCACAGTTATATTTTTAGGTTCATATCCAACATAATTGTTTATTTCCTTTTTAAGCTCACTATATGAATCGTCTGGATAATAATTTAATGTAAGATGGCTTTGTCCTAATTTTTTTAATAAATCAAGATAAAGGTCTTTATCACCTTCATTTGCATCTAATTTTACTGAACATACTGTTGGGTTTGTAATATACGGTTCTAAACTTCTAATACTCTCTTTTTCTCTATTCATAATACACACTCCTAACTTTTAAATTCTCTATTATTCACTTTTAAATAGTAAAATCTCAGATTTGTACGTCGACCTTGATTTAAATTTACTTGTAGTCACTTTCTTTTACTGTTGAATCAAATAAATCAATTATTTTTTGAATTTTATCATAATTAAATTTATAACTTACCCTATTTGCGATTATTCTTGCGCTTATATCAAATAAATCTTCATAAACTTCAAGCCCATTTGCCTTTATTGTATTTCCTGTTTCAACTAAGTCCACAATTACATCTGATAGGCCTACAATTGGACCTAATTCTACTGAACCATTTAATTTAATTATTTCTATCTTCTGACCTCTTCTTTTAAAAAAGTTTTTAGCTATAACTGGATATTTAGTTGCAACTTTTAAATTTTCAGAAGTCAAATACTTATCCTTTTTACCCTTCATTCCTGCAACTGAAAATTTACATTTTCCAAATCCCAAATCGTATAATTCATATACTTCGCTTTCATTTTCATTTTCAAGTATTGTATCTTTACCGACAATACCCAAATCCGCAACGCCCTTTTCGACATATGTCACAACATCACTAGGTTTTACGTGAATATATGTTATATGATTTTCCTCATCTGTAAATATCAATTTTCTCGAATCTCTATCTATCCATTTTTCCATATTTAAAGCTTCAAGTCTTCTGTAAATATCCTTTTCTATTCTTCCTTTTGCTATTGCTATTGTTAAATTGTCCATATTTCCCTCTCCTATCTATTAATAGCTTCCATTAATGCGTCAAAGTAGATTGTAAATCCTATTGCAGGAACTCTTCTACCAAATGACTCTGTAAGTCCGTCATATCTACCACCACTTAATATTTCTTTATATAAATTTCTAAAATATCCCTTTAACATTATTCCATCATAATAATCAAGTCTTGATACCATAGATAGATCAAACAATGTATATTTATCTAAATCTTCTTTTGAAATTAAAGTACTTATTGTATTAAGCTGTTCAATTCCCTTTTTCATTCTGTCGTTTGTAAAATACTTATTTGCCTTTTCTGTAACTTCTTTTAAAGTTCCTCTAATGCTCAAAATATTTACCATTAATTCTTTTAATTCTGGCTTAATATCTAGTTTTTGAGCAAATATCTCTAATTCTGGCTTGTTTTTTCTATATAATAATTTTTTAAATTCTCTCTCTTTTTCTTCACTTATATTTAAAGCTTCAACAAATCCATCAATATAATTTCCACTTCCTATTTCAAGTAAAAATTCATCTGTAAATTTTCTAAAAATATTAAAAGCTAAGTTTACAACTTCTCTATCTGCATCTATTGAAGGTTCGCCTAAATATTCACATCCAAATTGTCTACATTGTATTATTCCATCTCCATTTTTTTTATTTTTATAAACAGTTGAATGATAAAACAATTTTAAACTTAAATCATCTTCCCATCTTGGAATTAAACTTTTCATAAGACTTATTGTTATATCTGGTCTCAATACCATTACTTTATTGCTCACTACTTTTACCATTGATTTTGTCGATATACTTTTATCAATTGATGTAATTTCATCATATTCTTCAAATATCTCAGGTTTAATTTGTATAAAACCTGCATCTACAAAAGATGTCTCTATTTTTTTTGTAAGTTCATATCTCTTTTTTGCAAAATTTAATTCATCTTGTATTCTTAAAAATTCCATCTACTTACACCTATACCTTTCTGTCTAAAATTTATGTAATCTCCTATATAACATAAAAAACCATGTAGGCTTTTACCTACATGGTTTTTACTTTATCCCATCATAGATACAAGCCTTCAGCTAACACAAATAGGGCTTGCATCTATGAAAAATATTCTCATAATTACAATCCCTAATATCTATGATGATGGTGATGATTTAATTTTTCTATATTTATTTTATTAAATTGTATACTTATTAAATTCATCTTTCATTCCTCCACTTCAATTATTATTGTAATTTAATTTATATCCCAAAACACTTTATTACATTTTTTACCATTTATTTTGATACTTTAAATAGTAGTACAGTTCTCTTTAATTTGCAATATTTTTTTATTATTTCTCGACTAAGGTTTTATTATTCGTCTATATTCTCTTCCACTTTGCACTTCTACCTTTTGCCACAACTTCAATTTTTCCTTCTTTTCTCATATTATTAAAGACTCTATTTATTGTAGGCTCTGGTATGTCTGGACATTGCATTTTTATATCATCTTTTGTAAAGTAGCCTAAAGTAGAATTAACTATTTTTTCGATTCTCTTAGTCTTAGTTTCCTTTTTAGCTACATTTAAATTAAGTTCCTTTTCTAAAGCTATATATGCATCTAATACAAATTTTAAAAAATACTCCATCCATTTATTGACACTATAATAAAACTTGTCTGTATCATCTTTTCTAGTAAATAAACCTTTAAAGTAAATTTGTGATTTTTCATCATAAATTTTTCCCAAACTTTCATACTTTGCAACTTTATAGCCGTTTTTGTTGAGTAAAAGTACAGTTAATAACTTGGCCATTTTTATATTGTTTTCCTCAAAAGGAGAAATCAGTATAAAATCTAGTATAAACGATGCTACTATAATTAAATTATCTATTTCATTATCCATAATAAGTCTATTATATTCCTTACAGAGATCTTCTATATAGTTATCTAACCTTTCTTCTATATTCTTTTTAATTAATACACCGTGATTATTAAAAGTGTCTTCTCTAAACAAGTCATTATGTAAAAGATTATTCTCCTCAGTTCTGTATTTTCCACCCCTAACTAAGGAAAATCGATGTAAATATCCATGTAGTTCAAGTATTGTCTGTGAACTTATTCTCATATCTTCATATGCACTATTTATAGTTTTTAATATATCTCTAAATTCCATTATACTGACTTGTTCTCTTGTCTTTGGTTTTACTTCATTTAGAAATATATTTCTTATATCTTCTCCCACTAGAAGAATACTTTCACAAGAATCAATAGTAAAATCTAATGCTGCTTTTTCCGTCAATTTTTCTAGTACTTCTTTGGGCTGCTTCTTATAAATAATCTGTTGCCCCTTACATTCATTTATAAGTGATAGCATTTTGACAACTTTCATATTAACAGGCATATCTAGCAATTTATTCCCTATAATATATTCCATAAAATCACTCCAAACCTAAATTCCCCTTTTTATAATTTAATTATCTTATTTTGACTTTATTTTAGCATATTTTTACATTTCTTACAATTTGATAATACTTTTATTTATTTTCTAATAATTTAAAAAATATAGTATTCCAAAAAAAAAGGTAAAAAAACAAAGTGATATGCATAAAATCGACTTGGTTTTATTTATTTCACTTTGTTTTTATTTATTCTTATTTTATTAATAAATTTTTTTAATATAAAATTTTTTTAATATCCATCATACATTACTAATTTATTAAATAATTTTATATCCATCATTTTATTTTTTATCGTATTTATTAGTTGAAATCAATTCTTCTTTTATTTTTTTATTTTCTTTATTTAAATAGACTCTATATGTCTTTATTATTATCTTATCTTTTTTATATTCTTGTTCTGTCCTTATATATACTCTTTGCATATCGTCTTTACAACCGTAAATCTTACTTGTAATAGAACCTTTGCCCACTATATTTTTTATATATATTGGATGAGAATACGGATTTTTAAATTTTAAATCATAATATCCATAAGCTACAGTTGCGTCTCTTCCTCCTGAAACGTAGTGAGATAAATAAGTGTGATTATGCACTTCTACAATTTCTAAACCTGCAAGTAATGCCGCATTATATATTGTTGTAGATACTTGACAAACACCGCCACCTTCGCCATTTATATATTTCCCACCTACAATTACTGGGGCATATTTGTATCCTTTGCTGAGAACTCTCGGTCCAGTCGCATTATTATATGAATAAATTTCTTGCGGCATAATAATTATGTCACTTGAACTTTCACCTGCAACATGTATATTGTTTCCTCTAGAACTTTCATTATTAAATGCAGTTGAAAATTGTCCTAATATGGCATTTACACTTTCTACATCTTCTGTTTTTATTTTAGATATTGTAGTTTTTACAGGGAGATTTAAGTCCATAATATTTTTATTGTTTATAAGATCTTCTATTTGTTTTTTTATCTCGTCTTTTTGAAGTTGTTTTCCATCTTTTGAAGGCAGTTTTTTAAAACTTCCATCGTTTTCTATTGCTAAAGTTGCACTTATAGCTTCTCTATCTATTTGTTGTGCAATACAGTCTATAATAACATCTAATTTGTTCTTGTCATAGGTAGCTTCTAAGTTTATATGATGCCTCTCATTGAGTATAAGTTTTGATTTTCGCTTTAGATTTTCTAGTTTTTTAGCACTTCTAGTGTATGCAAGTGCCTTATTTGTCGCATCTTCAACTTTATATCTAAAGTCTATATCAGATGGATGTATAGTCCAAACTTTTGAATTATATTTTAAATTTATATCTTCAAGTGGATAAGCTTCATTTAAAATATCTATACATTCTTTTTTGCTCATCGACTCCACATTTATATTTTCAATATACACATTTTTATATATTTTCTCTTCTTTATTTTTGATTGTATTATTCCCTAAGCAACAAGTTAGAATAATAAAAGAAAAAATTACACTTATAATTTTTTTATACATATAAAATCCTCCTGTTTCAATACACAAGAAACTTGTGTATTTTTTTTTACATATTTATTATTCTTCCTTTTTATTTCTTTAAAAATACAAAAAACTATTAGATATTATCAAATATGATAATTATCTAATAGTTTTTATTTAATACAATTTATTTAAAGCCTACTATGCTTCTTTTTCAGCTTTTTTCTCTTCTAATATTTTCTTTTGAAGTTCTTGCATATGTCTTATTATATAAAGATCTATATCGTCGTTATCACTATCAAATCCCCAGTGAGTTTCTAACATACGTATACTTCTATAACAAAGTCCTGCATTACCTTGTAATTTAAAATCAATTAAATCAAATAACCAACATTCTCTAGTATTTACATCCCATAAATCGTGTTTTTTTATGTATTCATCTAAAATATTTCTGTATTTCATAAGTGTTGGGTAGTCAATTGTCACATGTTCCATAAAAACATTGAATTTTTTTCCTCTAGCCATATCTAAATCCCCCTCAAAATATATTCCATATAAATTATATCATACTTCTTACATATTTTGTAAATTCAGATTGTGTTATCGTCTTTTATATATTCTAAAGAAATTATTTAGAAATTTAAATTATCCTTTGTATACTACTTTTCCTTCGCATATAGTATATTTTATTTTTCCATCTAGTATTTCGCCTACAAATGGAGTATTCGTAGCTTTAGATGCAAAGTCTTTTACTTCCCATTTTTCATCTGGATTGAATATTACTATATCTGCAAAGCTTCCTTCTTTTATAAATCCTCTGTCTAAGTTGTAAAGTCTAGCAGGGTTTATAGTCATTTTTTCTAATAAGTGCATTAAGTCTAAGTGACCACCTTTTACTAAAGTTTTTATTCCAAGACCTAAAGCTGTTTCAAGACCAGTTATACCACTTGGACATTTAGTAAATTCATTTTCTTTTTCCTCTTTAGTATGAGGTGCATGGTCTGTTGCTATTATTTCTATTGTGTCGTCTTTTAACCCTTCTATTATAGCTAAACGATCTTCTTCTGTTCTAAGAGGAGGATTCATTTTTGCAAGCGAACCATATTTTAAAACTGCATCTTCATTTAATGTAAAATGATGTGGGCTTGCCTCTGCATATACATTAGCACCTAAAGTTTTTGCAAATTTAACAGTTTTAACAGCTTCTTTTGAACTTATATGTTGTATATTTACTTTTGCTCCAGTTTCTAAAGCTATCATGACATCTCTTGAAACCATTATATTTTCAGCTAACGATGGCGCGCCACCTTCTAAACCTAATGCTTTTGATACTTTACCTTCATTTACTCCTGCTTTAGTTATAAATACTGGATTTTCTTCATGTAAGCTTATTGGTACATTTAATTCTTTTGCTTTTTTCATAGCCTCATACACAAATTTAGTATGTTTTATCGGAATACCATCATCACTAAATCCTATAGCTCCGGCTTTAAACATTGCATCAAAATCTACAAGTTCTTTTCCTTTAAGCCCTTTTGTAACAGTAGAAACTTGAAGTACATTTATATCAGATTGTTTTCCTTTGTCTAATATATATTTTAAAGTCTCCTCGTTATCTACTACTGGTTTTGTATTTCCCATACATACAACTGTCGTAAATCCACCTCTTGCTGCTGATTTCGCACCTGTGAATATATCTTCTTTACGTGTAAAACCTGGGTCTCTAAAGTGAACATGTATATCTATAAGCCCTGGAGCTACTACACATCCAGTTGCATCAATAACAGTTTCAAATTCTTTTTCACATAAATTTTTACCTATTTGTTTTATTTTGTCATTTTTAATTGCAATATCTACTATTTCATCTCTTTTAGAAAGTGGGTCTATTAATCTACCATTTTTTATTAAAATCATAACTCAATTTTTAACAGCTACTTTATATAAAGTTGCTGTTAATTACTCCTCTCTTTATGTATATTTTAATTTTAAACTTATAAGTGTTATATCTATTTTATATTGTATTTAATTACTTAACAAGTTTAAAAAATAGATTTTGTTTTATATGTATAGCTTTTTTAGGACAAAGCTCGTGACAACAATAACATCTAATACATTTTTTTAAATCTATTTTTGCACCTTTGTCTGTAATCTGTATTACCTTTGCAGGGCATGCCACTTTACACTTGCCACATTTTATACATTTTTTATAATCGACTATCGGTTTTGGAGTTATTATTTTATCAGCTATATCCCCGAGTACCTTAGGTAATTTTAATGATAAAAGCCTAAAATCTGAGCTTGTAATTGGTATTTTAAAATCCTCTACAATATATTTTTCTATACTATCTCCTAAAAACTCTATATCAGAAAAATCTTCTTTTATTAGATTTCTTTTTACAGAGCCTCGTACTGTACCAACTTTCATTGGTTCTAAATTTATAAGATTGCACCCAGCTATATCAAGTGCGTATGGACTAGTAGATGCCAATAAAACACCTACTTTTCTAACATCACCGGCAGTAGGCCCTTCACCTTCCATAGCATAAACTCCATCCATAATAGTAAGACTTGGATTTATATATTGACATATATCTAAAAGTACATTTTCACAAAATAACTCTTCTTTTTGGAACCTATAATGTATTTCTGCTTTTTCTAACCCCGCAATTACGCCGTATAAGTTTTTTACTCCACCTGTATATTTAGCCATTTTGTGTGTCTTTAATTTGCATAGATTTACAACATGGTCCACTTGTGTTATTGGACTTATAATATTCATGCTCTTTAAGTATGCCGCTTTTTCATTGTGAACTTTTGACTCAGAAGTATCATAATTAAATTCTACATCTAAATCTTTAAGCTCATCTATTAATCCACATGTTTTATAAAATCCTTTTAAATTATTCTTTGTATAAGGACCTCCTGGACTTTCAGCTATTATAACTTCACAGTTTAATTTTAATAATTCCTCACAAAGCACTCTTACGAGTACAGGATGTGTAGTTGCTCCTTCTTCTGGTGATTTTTTTATTACTAAATTAGGTTTTACAAGCACCTTACTTTTAGGTTTTATAAATTTTTCTAGTGGTCCTATATCATCCATCAATTTTTTAAATGAATTTTTTAAAACACCGTAATCATAACTTTTACATTCCCTAATACTTACTTGATTCATTTTTACGTTTCCTTTTCTTGTAATTTTGTAATATATTCTAAAAAAATGTTGGAATACTACATTCCAACATTTTTACTCTTTTATATTTAAATTATATACCTTCAATATCAGATATACGATATCTAAACTTTGATGTACTATCGTTGTCTACCAAAGAAATCTTGTATTTACCTACATAGTCATGATCTCCTCCATTAGATTCAAAATATGCATCTGCAATAGCTGTATATGTGCCATCGTTATTATCATATGCATCTAATACATCTATAGCAATCCAAGGTGCACCATCTGCTGGCATTATATAGTACATATCTTCTGATTCTGAATAAGATAAAGATTTCATATCTGAATATTCATTTATTGTATCATTTAATCTAGCTCCATTAAATTCGCTTGATACAACTTTAATATATTGATTTGCATCATCTCTAGCTATTTTTACAATATAACTTTCACTTCCATCACTTGGCATTATAAAATAGTCATCACCTATATAATGATTTAAAACTTGAAATGCTACATCAGGCAAATTTATTTGATTTACTGCAGTATCATAATCTATATTCTTTTCATACATATTGTACAAAACTGCTGATATAATATTTTCTTCAGAAGATATATCTATTTTTTGTTTTATACTGTCATCTTTTTTGTTATATACCTTGTCAAACTGTTTTTCATATGTAGATTCAGAGTTATCTTCATTTGTCATATCGGAACTACTGCTATAATTAGTTGTACTTGAATCTTCTTTTTTATTTGTATTTTTTTCACACCCTATACTAACTAATCCCATAGCTATGATAAGTATAAAAATTAATTTTTTCACTTTAACTCTCTCCTTTATTTATTCTAAACTACTATTTTTACTAAATATATATTATTTCTATTTAAATTAATCTATTTCCTTGTAATTATAGCATTATTTTCTATCTATTTTTTTCTTTTAGCATCTTTTTAATATATTGAAAATGTGCATCTCTTTTTTTAGTTCCTGCAGATCTCATATTTGGAAATGCATTGAATAATCTTCTGTGTATAATCGCTTTTTGTTTTAAAGCGCTAAACTTAAGTTGCATTTCATCAATTTTCTCTTGTATATCCAAATCACCGTATTTTGATGAGGCTATTTTCAATTTTTGAGCAACTTCTTCGGGACTCTTCTTTAATCTACGTAAAAATTCTTCATCTTCATATAACTTAAATTTTGAATGTATTTTCTTCATATCATCGACAATAGCTGTTAATGAATCTACTTTTATTGTTAATGAGTCTAATGCCTTTGCTGTAATTATTAAATCTACAATCATGGCGATTATAGCAAGTATTAAAAATACATATAATACTGTGATATTCATCATATCTAATTTACTTATAATAAATGGATGTAAAAATTCAATAACAAACACACTCATAAATCCAAACATAGTAGAATTTAATAAACAAACTCTCCCATTTATATTACATTTATGATTTGAATAATCCCACCATTTTGCATGAAATAATTTTTCTAATATATCTGATGTTATATATTCCAGTAATGAGGTCAATACCATTCCTGATATAAATACTGCTATCATACTATCTCTATATGACCAACATCCTCTAATTATAATAAGTGCTCCTACCCCATAAACTGGGCATACTGGTCCATTTAAAAATCCCCTATTTATTATTTTCTTTTGCAAGCACGAACAGTATATACTCTCACAAACCCAGCCTAAAAATGAGTATATAAAAAAATACAACATGTAATTATATACTATACTCATAAACTCCTCCTTAATTTTTATTTATATTTTACATTATAATTATTAACTATTTATTACTTTTTTTCAAATATTTTTAAAAATCAGTTGACTTTTCAAAATATTTGTAATATACTTCATAACATAAATTAAATAAGTCTTATCAAGAGCGGTGGAGGGACTGGCCCTGTGAAACCCAGCAACCAATATAATTTATATATGGTGCTAAATCCTGCAGCATTATGCTGAAAGATAAGTATAAACTGATAATGTGGTCTGAGTTTATACTCAGACCTTTTTTAGTTTTAAAATTCTTTATATAAGAAGATAGACTTATTTAAAAAAATTACAACAAGGGGGTATTTCTTATTATGAAGAAATCAAGAAAAATTTTATCAATTTTATTATGCTTAGTAGCAGTATTATCATTTACAGTAGGTTGCTCTAAATCAGAGGCTGAAGACAAAGTAATTAAAGTTGGTGCAACTCAAGTTCCTGGTGGGGATTTATTTGAGTATTTAAAAGACGACATTGAAAAAGATGGTTATAAACTTGAAATAACAATATTTGATGATTACAATCTTCCAAATGAGGCTTTAGACAATGGTGAAATCGATGCAAACTTATTCCAACATAAACCTTATTTAGATAAAGCAATAGCAGAAAAAGGCTATAAATTATCATCAGTAGTTGGTTTATATGAATCTCCATTATATGTATATTCTTATAAAATAAAATCTATTGATGATTTAAAAGCTGGGGATAAATTCGCAGTACCAGATGATCCAACAAATGGTTCAAGAGCTCTTAAATATTTACAAGATGAACTAGGATTAATAAAATTAAAAGACGGTGTTGAAAATCCTGGCGTTAAAGATATTGTTGAAAATCCTAAAAAAATCAAATTTATAGAAGCAAATGCAGCACAACTTCCATCACTATTAAACGATGTTACTTGTGCATTTATAAACGGTAACTATGCAGTAGCAGCTAACTTAGATGCAAACAAAGATAGTATCTATTGCCCAAAAATAGATGGAACTTATACAAATATACTAGTAAGCAGAACAGAAGATGTTGATAGTGAAAAAATCCAAGTTCTTAAAAAAGTTTTAACTAGCGAAAAATCTAAGAAGTTCTTAGAAGAAAATTATAAAGGTGTTATAGTTCCAGTATTCTAAATCTTTAAAATAGTCTAAATATAAATTAAAATAATAAAAATATAATCTAAAAAATAAAGGAGTATAACAGAATATATAAAATTACTATTCTGTGCACTCCTTTATTTTGATTTCGTGGCAACAATTTGTTTTTATTCTATATCAAATCGTGAGCATATTCTGCAATCGGTGCATTTTTTAAAAATTTATTACCGGCTGAAAAACACAAATAAGTTGCTATAATCTCGAGTATAATACAAATTAAAGGTATATTACTTATGTAATTTACAAAATTCCAAATTGCATCACAAAAGTTTCCTTGGAAAAATTGAGTACATGATAAAATATTAAGTATAATACCAAATAGTATCCCTGGAATTAATATGAAAATTAATATATTGTATTTTGTTTTTAATCTATAAAACATAGAGCCACACATATAAGCAATACTCATTACAAACATGCTATTTATAAATCTATTTACTAAAATCACCAATATATTATCCATCCCTTTCCCAAGCCACTCGACTATACTTGTTCTAGTATAAAATTCTGCTTTAACATTATATAGTTTGCATATATAATCTAAACAAAATTCAACTACTACTCCAGATACTACAGCTATTATTATAACAATTAGCATCATCTTGAAAAATGCCCTTATACAAGATTGTCTATCCCCTCTTATATTTAGCATCTGTGGTAAAAAATTATTTGTAAATATTAAAGTTAGAAGAAATACACCCATATAACATATGTCCGATGTACTATTTATAAAAATTAGCCCTTCTCTATTATTCGAAAAATAATCTCTCACGTCACAAACAAATGGGATTATATTGTTAACACCGATTAATATAAAAATCATCATTATAAGTTTTGGAATATACCCCTTGAAAAATTCATAAAACGGATTTTTATTCATATAAATCCACATCCTTTCTATTCATGCTTAAAAATAACTCATTAAGCGATATATTTTCATAAGATATATCCAAATCGTCCATCTTATCTTTGATATTTTGATCTAAATCACCATAATACCAGTAAGTGTAGTTATCTCCAAAATGCTTTATTGGAGTTTGTTTTTCAAGTTCAAATATAGAGTTTAAGTTTTCTTTATTTCCGCTTATATAATAAGCCTTTTGTCTTATATCTTCTAAGCTATCAGTAATTTTGATATCACCGTCTTTTATTATCACAACTTCTTCTAATAAATTTTCGACTTCTTCAATTAAGTGGGTAGCGATTATTATCGTTCTTTGGTTCTCACTATAACTTTCGATAAGTGCATCGTAAAAATAATTTCTGTTTACGGCATCTAGTCCAACTGTCGGCTCATCAAATATTGTGATAGGAGAGTTTGAACAAATCCCAATTATATTTGAAAGTAAAGTCTTTTGCCCTCTCGATAAACTTTTATATGTAAGCTTTTCGTTTATTTCAAACAATCTGCATAATTTCTTTTGTAGATTGTAATTATAGTTTTTATAAAATTTAGAATGTATATTAAAAATACTCTCAACCTTGTAATCCTTTAAGAAAAACTCCTTCTCTCTAACAATACATATATCTTCTAATACTGAAATATCTTCATTAGCAGTTTTCCCAAATATCTTGATTTCACCACTTTTACATACAAGTTGATTTCCTATCAAGTTAATAAGAGTACTCTTTCCAGTCCCATTTCTGCCTAAAAGACCATATATCTTACCGTATTCAAGATTTATATTCATATTATTACAGATTACCTTCTTGCCAAAGCTATGGTTTAAGTCTTTTATCTCTATTGCCAAATCCATATTACTCCTCCTTAAAATCGTTAATCATATCTAAAAGTTCCTCTTTTGTAATTCCAAGTTTTTTAGCCTCTCCAATCAAATCTTTTAAATATACTTCTTTAAAATTTTCTTTTCTTCCTTTTTTAATTATCTCTTTCGCACCTTTAGATACAAACATACCTATTCCCCTCTTTTTAAACAAAATCTCCTTATCAACCAATATATTTACACCTTTCAAAACTGTAGCCGGATTGATTTTATAGAATTTTGATAATTCTGTAGTAGATGGAACTTGCATCCCCTCTTTGATTGAATCTAATAAAATTTCGTCTTCTATAGCTTTTGAAATTTGTATAAATATAGGTTCGTGATCATTAAGTTCTAATTTCAAAGTGTCACCTCCTTATATAGTTAATCACTCAAGTAATTAACCATATATCCATATAATAATATATTTTCTTTTTTTTTGCAATATATTTTAACCTCAATATAATTTTGCATAAAAAAACTGTATCTCTACTCTTAGTAGAAATACAGTTTTCTTTTATATATAGTTAATTTCTTAAATTCCATAAATAATATATTTTCATTTCAAATCTTAAGATAATTAATAAAAAGCTGGCAAGAAAAATACATATGGAGCTGTAAACACAGCCATAGATAATGCTATTTTTCTCATTTGCTTATCATCTAAATGACCTTGGTCAAATGATTTTTTTAGTGTGAATTTATAATTAAATAAATATATAAAATACGCTGTTATAATCACTGCAACTACTGTAATCGTAAATGAATATACATTATCAAATGGATTTATCATAATTTGACAAAGTTTATCAACTATTACTCCAAAAGTTGTATCTGTACTTACTACACCCGATAAATAAAATGGTGGTATAAGTAAAAGTGCAGCTCCTATAAAATCTGCTAAAAATCCACATACCCATGTTTTTAATATAGTCATTTTATATATTTCTTTTCTTTTTTCAATATTTAAATGTTTCATAGTCAATTTTAACACTAATGTATCTATTAAAAAATTGAGTGGTAAAACGACAATCCATGTAACTGGAAATATAACAAGTAGCCATATCGGCATTATAAGATTATAAAGTTTTGTTTGATTCTTTTTCATATTCTCCCCTTTTCAGTCTGTTTTAATTAATATACATTACTTTGTATTTTAAGTCAATATTTTCCATATACATGTAATTTACCTTTTAATAATAAAAATAAAAACACATTAGTTTACATAAAAAAAGACCTCATAAATTTACAAGGTCTTTTATCTATATTAATTTATATTTTATCCAAAGTATCTTTGTAATAATCCTAAGAATGCTTTACCATGTCTAGCTTCGTCTTTACACATTTCGTGAACTGTGTCGTGTATAGCGTCTAATCCTAATTCTTTTGCTTTTTTAGCTAATTTTAATTTTCCATCAGTTGCACCGTATTCAGCGTCAACTCTAACTCTTAAGTTTTCTTTAGTATCTGCTACTACACATTCTCCTAATAATTCAGCAAATTTTGCGGCATGTTCAGCTTCTTCAAACGCTATTCTTTTATAAGCTTCAGCTATTTCAGGATATCCCTCTCTGTCTGCTTGTCTGCTCATTGCTAAATACATCCCAACTTCTGTACATTCACCAGTAAAGTTGGCTCTTAATTGTTCAACTATTTCTTCGTCTACACCTTTTGCAACACCTATTCTATGTTCATCTGCCCATATCATTTCGTCTTTTAATTCAATAAACTTTTCGCTTCCAACGTGACATACTGGACACTCTTCTGGTGCAACGTCCCCTTCATATATATAACCACAAACTTGACATACCCACTTTTTCATAATTATTCCTCCTACTATATAAAACTTTTTATTTTATTAAAGTAATATATACAACCTACATTTATTTTTTAAAATTTTTTATCTATTAATTTATGTTATTATTAAATCTTTATCGATTATTAGTTTATGTTTAATTTATACCCTGTACATATAAAGTTAAACATTTATTTTTTAAATTTTTAATTTTCAATCATTTATTATATTTATTTATTTTTAAGTATCATTTTAGGCCTTGTAAAGTTTTTTTATATTTATTTATAATATATTATATAATTTTTAATTTTGGACATTTGTCCCCAAATTTAATTATAATTGTTGCTTTTAATATTTATTGTGATATAATCATTATACTTTACTCAAAGTGTTGACAAGGAGATTTAAAATGAACAAACTATCTTATTATTTAGATACTTGTCCAGACTTTATAAAAAATAGTTTTTCAACTGTAAATTTTAATACTTTTGATAAAATTTTAATTCAAAATGAAAAATCTGATTTTGTATATATTATAACAAGCGGAAAAGTTAAGGTGTATTCCCTAACACCTACTGGAGTCAAATATCTAGAGCGTATTTACTGCAATTATGAGATTTTTGGCGAGTTAGAAGCATTTATCAATAAACCTATACTAAACTTTGTAGAGGCAATTGAACCTTGCCAAGCTATAAGAATACAAAAATCAGAGTTTCTAAATTGGATTAAATCAGATAGTGAATTCTCACTTTATATACATATTCAGATTTCTGAAAAAATGTATTATACATCTATCAATAGTAGAGCAAACGTCACATATCCTTTAAAATCAAGACTTATATTCTTTTTATGGAATTTTCTTGATGAGCATAACTTAGACACTGTTCATAAAGATATTTTAGTAGAAGGCGTTGGATCTAATATTA
Organism: uncultured Clostridium sp.; assembly: GCA_945931665.1. Lineage (GTDB taxonomy): Bacteria > Bacillota > Clostridia > Peptostreptococcales > Peptostreptococcaceae > Intestinibacter. The sequence goes on from CAMEPL010000051.1 coordinate 16,064, forward strand.
GAAGTGTAAATAGAGTCATTAAAGAATTAGTTGATGAAAAGCTTATTGAGTACAACAAAGGATTTATAAAGGTCAATGAAATGGATAAACTTATGCATTTAATTATGTCTCCTAATGACAATGTATCAAATTTTCAAAGAAAACCGGGAGGAAAAAACAATGATAAATAGAGAATTATTAATAGAAAAGGCATTTGAGGCTCAAAAATTCTGCTATACACCATACTCAAATTTTAACGTTGGTGCAGCACTTCTTACAGCTGATGGAACAATATATCAAGGATGTAATATAGAAAATGCAGCATATACACCAACTAACTGTGCTGAAAGAACAGCATTTTTCAAAGCTATTTCAGAAGGTCAAAAAGACTTTGTTGCTATA
>CAMEPL010000052.1 GCA_945931665.1 uncultured Clostridium sp.
TATGAATAAATAGGTATAAAAAGTGATTATTTATTCATTATATTTCAGTAAAAAATGCAATAGTAAATATGGAACGATATATTAAGAAAATTTATGATAATTAATTTTTATATGATGAGTAAAGGATAAAAAAAGTTATAGAGAATATACATATATCAAGTATTTAAAGTGAAGAGAACAATTTTAATTTCAATAATAAGAGTAATTATGTTAAATTCGTACTAAAGTCTATGAAGATATGTTTATAAGTAGTTAAGAATAAATAAAAATTAAGAGTTATGTTATCCTGACTCTTTTTATTTTATAGAAAAATCGATATGATTTATAGTTAGTGTATATAGGCAGATTTTCTTAAAAATAGATGAAGATAAATTGGATTTTTTCATTCAAATGGTTTATTTAGGCAGAAGCAGGATTCAGAAGAAATAATTATGAAGAACGCCATAGCAGAAAAAGCATCAGACATACATTTTGAACCATATAAAGATAAGGTAATTATGAGGTATAGAATAGATGGCCTGTTAAAGGTTAAATACATAATGACTAAAACTGAATATCAATCTCTTGTATCAAAAATTAAGATTAATGCAGGCCTAGACATAACAGAGAGGCGAAAACACCAGGATGACAAGATATCTTTAAAACATAATAAAAATACATATAATATAAGAGTTTCTATTACACCAGTAATCTTTGGGAAGAAAATTGTTTTAAGAGTATTTTACGGTAATATTTCAAAATACAGCTTAGATAATTTAAAACTAGTGAAAGAACAGCTGGCGGTTTTAGAGAAAATAATTAAAAGGAAAACAGGGATGGTTATCGTTAATGGTCCCACAGTTAGTATATAGTAACCATATACTATAGAAAATGTATGGTTATATCATCTCTATTATTTCCTACCTTTATATAATCGATGATAGAATGCTAAATTTGACGTTTTTCTTTATTCTCCAATAAATTATATACCTCTTAAAAATTAAGGCTTAAAATGGCGTTTGTCTGCGAAATATCAATAGTATTTTCTTTATCATTAAATAATTGTTCAAGATTTTGTTTTAGGGGTGTATATTCTTTTATATATTCCTCTTTATCTATTAAGTCATCTAGATATAAGTCTTTAAGTTTACTAATTTTAGATTTGATTTTATCTATCTAGGTTTTATTATCAGTTTTATGTCCTTTGCTTACACTATGTTTGATAACATATTTTTCAAGCTCGGCTTTTACATTTACTAATAAATACTTTTCTAATATATTAATTTCAGGAAACCTAGAATAAGAGGATATATAGAAGATTGTTATTATGATTATAGCAATATAGTATTAGAGCAATCAAACACCTTGAAGACGATATAATTAATAGTTCGCCCAATATAGATCCAGGAATGCCTAAATCATCAAGTACTGGGGAAAACTTGACAAGTAGAGTTGATAAAATAAACAAATCAGAAGAAATTGCTAATCTACGAGCTAAAACAAAAGCAGTAGAAAATGTATTAGAGAAGATTAAGAATTGTGATAAATATATTAAGTTTCACGCTCTTTACTATGCTAACAAAAAAGTAGAAAGAATGTTCTATACGGAATAAACATATCTGAGAACAGTTTTAGAAGATATAGAATTTTTATGGTAACAGAGCTTGCAAAGGAACTTGGCGAAAGAATATATAAATATTAGTTTTGGCTACTTTTTAATAAAAAAATGTGGTTATATTAATAATGAATAGTTAAACTATTCAATCTATACTCTTTATACTTGCACCTCTATTTATGAAAGCGCTTTATTTATTATTGCTAAAAATGTATATTTTATGCAAAATAAATTGAGGTGATAATTATGGAATTTCATAAAACATATGTGAATAGTTTATCTAATTTATATGATTTAAGCAATTTTACTAAAGCGGATTAATGCCCTATATGCCATAAGAAATTTATATCAAATGAAGTTATAACAATTGATTCTCTAAATGATAAAAGGCTTCTCATTATTTATGAATGCCCTAATAACGAATGTGGAGAACTTTTTGTACAAAGCTATGAGAATAAAACTTATGGTAAAGAAGAGAAATATACTTATGAAAGAGTATATCCATATAAATGTGAACTAAATATAAGTAATGAAGTTAAAGATATATCACATAATTTTGTGGAAATATATGGACAAGCTAAACAAGCTGAAGATGTTGGATTGGATCGGGTATGCGGTGTTGCTTATAGAAAAGCATTAGAATTCTTAATTAAAGATTACTGCTGCAAAAAGAAACCTGAAGAAGAGGAAAACATAAAAAAGAAATTTTTAAGTAACGTTATTAAAGAATATGTTGATAACCCTAATATTAAGATGCTAGCTGAACGGGCTGCTTGGCTAGGTAATGATGAAACTCATTATATTAGAAAGTGGGAATCACACGATATAAAAGTTTTAATAAAATTAATTGATTTAACTTGTTCTTGGATAAATCTCGAAGAGAAAACAAGGAAATACAGTGAATCAATGTAAATAGGAGCTAAATAAATAGCTCTTTTTTTATAAAAATTTAAGTAGGTGATTAATTTGGATGAAAGATAGAAGCGTTTTTGTGATTATTATATAACAAATCTAAATGCTACTGAATCGGCTAAAAAAGCTGGCTATAGTGAAAAAACTGCATATTCCAGTGGGCAACGATTGTTGAAGAGGGTTGAAATCAAGGAATACATAAGTAAGAGAATGGCAGAAAAGGATACTGAAATAATAGCAAGTCAAGATGAAGTGCTTAAATTACTTATATATATGTGGTTGTGGTAACAAAAAGCGTTGGACAAAAGTCTTAGGTGGTCAAGTAGGTTGCGTATATATAGATGAAGTTAATATAGTTGATATGGAATTTCTAAGAGAAATAACACATAGATGCGAGTACATGATGACAACAAGTAACCCAGATAGCCCAGAGCTATCTATATATAAGAAATTCATAAATAGAAGTAGACCTTTAAAAAAATACGAAAAAGATTATCCTAAATTATAATGAGGAATGGTGTTTAGTTGAAAATGCACCAGACTGGGCTAAAGAAGAATTTGAACAATGGTTTTATGAGAATATACCTGATGATTCGGGAATTATAACAGATTATTAAAATATTTACAAAATAACACAATAGCTTTTATAATAAAATAGGAGGTGGTTGTGTGAAAGAAAAATTATTTAAAACTACATTTATGAAACTATCATGTATATTGGGTGTTTCAATTATTATTATATTAGCATATATACTATCAATTAATTTTAAAGAGTGGACACCAATGCTTGGAGAAATATTTACGCTACTTTATAATCTTTCGGTATCATATGTTGTGGCATATGTATTCTATTTAGTTCAAGTATATATACCTGATAAAGAAAAAAACGATAATGCAATGTCTATAATTAAACCCGACATAGAGGCATTATTAGTAGATATGGATACAGTTATTAAGTACTGTGAAAGTTCTTTTAAAGAAAATGGAGACTTTATAGTTGTATCTGAAAATTGTAGTATTATAAATTCTGATAGGTTTATAAGATTACAAAAAGATATAGATAGAGATATAAGAAAGATATCTAATCCGATAATATGCAAAAATTTAGATGATAAATTTTTAGAGTTAATAACACAGATAGAAAAAAATATATTTACTAAATACTTGGATGAAAACATTAAAAAGAATATTAAAGATAATAAGATTTACTTTAATCAAAGGTTAGATGAATATAAAAAACTTAGCAATTTATTAGAAATGTACTATAATTCAATTAATTGGGAATAGTATGTTTACTTATCTTTTTATTTATCAATAATCTCAAATAGAGGTGATTAAAATGGCAAAGTGGAAAGGCTTCAAGCCATATGATGAATTAGAAAAGAGAAAAAATATCAATTTAGTTAAAAAAATAGTTTGTTGGCTACTTTTTAGCTAAAAAGGTTATTAAATTATATTATAGAAAAATACATAATGTCGAGAAAAAAGAAAGAGCTTTTATTTTAAAGGCTTTTTTTTATTATGTATTTTTTTATATGTCCCAACGTTGTTATGGCTTTAAACTAGCAATAGAATAGTCATACGGACTTAAAATGGAAGGAGTTATCATGGAAGATAATCAAAACACTACTACTCAACAAGTAGAAGAAAAAGTTGAGAAAGAAAAGTCAAATATTGATATTGATAAATTAAGAGAAATTGCTGATAAAGCAAAATATTGAAATTAGACAAGAAAAAGTTGAAGCTAGTATATTAAATGGCTACTTCGGTAAAAAAGGGCTTAGTGAAGAAGAAGTTAGAAGTGCTTTAAAAATTTATGCTGAAGATAAAAAAGCTAAAGCAGAGGAAAAAGCACAAGCTTTTGTTAATATCCAAAATGAAAACGCTACACTTAAAGCTCAATTACAACAATTACATATTGACAATGAAGCTAGAGATATTGCTAGTAAATTAGGTGTAGATAGTAAAACAATACCATACTTAGTTAAAATGGCAGATTTTAAGGATGCATTTAATGAAGATGGTACTTTAAAAGTAGAAGCAATGGAAGCTTATATCAATAAAGTGCTAGAAGATATACCTGCATTAAAAGGTGTGCAAGCTGAACAAACAAGGCTTTAAATCACAAATAGGTGAAGATGTTAAACAAACTAGCAACATAGATGATGCTTTAAAGAGCATCTTTGGTGGCTAAAAAAAATAAATAATTAACCCTATCGAAATAACTTGATTAAAAACATCCATCTGAATAATACATCCTATAATCAAGTTTAGAGTAAATAAAGAAACTGAATAGTGGACTTCTTTATTCCATACTTATATTTTGCGCTATAATTTTACTATAATTACATTTTTTCAAAAAATAATAAAATGATTCTGTTAAAATATTATAAGTTATTGTATAATAATTACAAAACAGTGAATATATTATAATGTGAGGGAAGTACAGTGAATGCCAGGAAAAGTTATAGGGGACCTAAAAAAGAAGATTCAGTTATATCTAGAAATCTAATTAGGAAAAAATTGGTTGAGGTAGGAAAAGCAGATACAGATAAGTCGTCTACAACTAATGAAACACCTATATCATTTTTTTTGTCGCCAGAATCATCAGAAAATGTAAAGCGGGAACCTGATATTAAAAAATTAACAGAGTATGTTAATGCTAATATAGTTAAATATAGTGTAGAAAATATTTCATCTAATACTTTAGAGAATATAATTGCAAATTATAATAAAGAAAAGGTGAGTAAAGTGGATGATAAATTATTAGCTCAAATTTTAGAGTTATACAAAAGCACGAATAGTAAGTTAGATACAATAAATGATAAAATAAAAATAAATATTTATACGTTTTATATGTTTGCAGTATAATACAATATACCTGAATATTTTAAAAGATATTGGAGATAGGGTGAAAAATGAAGAAAGAAATTATAAAGATCGTTTGGGGGTAGAAGATCTTTATAAGAATCCATTTGCTACAGAAAGTCATAGTACAATAGTGCCAACTAATAAAACACGTTAAGAGTTTATAAAGAGAAGTAATATGATAGCTGAGGAAAATGCAAGAAGAGAAAAAGTTCAAAAAGATATTAGGATAATACACCTAAACTATGTGGATATAATTCAGATTCAGCATATATATACGCAACTTTTAAATAAACTAAATGGAATAAATTATACATTAAGATTTATTAATGAATCATTAAGCGAATGCTCAGACAAAACTATAACCGAATTTAAAACTTTGGAACAAATTATTGATACAAAAGATAAGGTAGATTAATAGATTTTATTTCTAACATTGGTGGAGGAGTTTTTGTACAACTATTTATGATGTATTTTAAAATAAAATTTCGAATTGGAAATTAGAAAGATTATATAGATTTAAATAAAAAAAGATGTATATGTAGTTTAAATAATACAATTCTAAAGACAAGAGTGGAGAAGTAGATAAGTATAGAAATATATTAAGTAAAAATGATGAAATAAATTATTGTTTAATATATATGGAAAGATAATTACATAATATATCTTTGTATAAATAAATTCAATTATTATTAATTAAGTTAAAGTATACAATACAATATATGGTGAAAATATATTTAATGTTGAGTAAGAATTAATCTTGCTCTTTTATTTTTTTAGTAATGATATTAGAAAATGTTATAGAGAAAACGTACTTATTAATACATATTTAGTATTTTAAATATTTTTAGATTGTGTAAAAAAATGATATAATATGAAGATAAAGAGAAAAATGTTAATTAATTTTGTTAAAATAGAATTATTTTCTTGGAGGTGGATATATGGCTACACCTGGAATTGGTGATCCATATTGGTATGAGTGGTATGTTGGATTAACTAACGTTATTGAAATGATAAATCCTGATAGTAATATATCATATGTAATCTTACAAGCTGAAAATTATGATGTGATAGATGATGTAGTGGTAGGGTATAAAGACGGCAAGGAAGAACATTGTTATCAAATAAAACATGAAATAGGAGATATTAATAAATCGAATTTGACATTTGCTAAATTAATTGATAATAAAAAGGACAAGCCTTCGTTATTGAGAACGATAGCACAAGGTTGGGAAGAGGCTCAAACGGGTAATTCTGAGGTTAATAAGCGGATACCAATTTTATATACTAATAGAGAATATGGAACTAATAATAGGAAAAGAGTTTTTAATGGCGAATCTTATACTGCGTATGGATTAGAACATTTTTACAAAGAGTTAAAGAAAAAATTGAATGAAGTAGAATCAATCGAAAAAATTGTTTTTGATGATAATGATCTAGACACTCAGTGGCATGAGTTTAAAGAAAAGATTTTGCTGTCAGAAGAAAAAATGTATGATTTTTTAAAAGATTTCCTTATATTTGAAAATAGCCCTAATTTAGAAGAACTAGAAATGGAAATGAAATTAAAACTGATAAGATATTTTAATTGTCCGGAGGGGACAGCAGATAAGTTGTTTAATCAATTGGCTGCGCAGTTAAGAATATGGTCTACGACAAGAAGAAAAAATGAAAAAATTATGGTGGAGGACGTTTATGAAACACTTTCAATAGGTATGGATATTTCGAGAGGAAATCATGATTTATATCCTCCATGTCCCTTTTTTAAAAGTAGAGAAGAGTTTTCAAATAATCTAATTAATAAATTAGAAACTTCTGATTCACCAGTAATTTTTGTGTCAGGAGAACCAGGGAGTGGTAAAACAAGTATAGCGAGTTATTTGTATAAAGTTAGAAATGTATTTACACTTAGATTTTATGCATTTAGACCAATTTCACCAGAAATGAGAATCTATGAAAATGATGCTGGATTGTGTGATATCAGAAGTTTTTGGGGAGATTTATTGATACAATTAAGAGAGAAGTTTCAGGGGAAATTATGTCAGGATTCAGTGCCGGTAGTAAATGAGTTATGTTCAGATATTAAATTAAAAAAAGAAGTATTAAGATTATCTGAAATTTTATATAAGAGAAATGGCACAAAAGTATATATATGTATTGATGGAATTGATCATGCAGCTAGATCAAAGAATAATATGACTTTTTTGGATGATTTACCTTGCCCGAATGAAATACCAGAAGGAGTTTGTTTTGTTATGTTCGGTCAACCACCAGAATTGTATGATAAATATCCTGAATGGCTTAAAAACAGCAATGAATTAGTAGAAAAATATCAAATGCCTAAATTGAAAGAGAGCGATATAGAACAATTATTTAGAAATGTTAAATCAAGTTGGCTGTTTAGTGAAAATGTTTCTTTAAATGAAATTATTAGAGCAACTATGCAAAAAACAAATGGAAATAATCTATCAGTAGTGTTTGCAGTAGAAGAAGCCAAACAATGTGATACTGTAGAATCATATTATAAGATTCTGGATAATAAACATGCAAATGGTGATGTATGTAAATATTATAGCTATATATGGACACATACGGCAGAGATGCTTAAAAGACAGGGAATTCAAATATCTTTTCCAGATGTTGTTATAGCTAGTAGTATAGTTTTAATGAATGGTCGTATTGATACAAAACTGTTGTCAGAGGGATTAAGTAGAATAGGTTTAAGTTTAGGGGATTGGGATTATATTATGAATTTATTATATCCATTAATACAACCTAATGGAGAACATAAATATGTTATTTTTCATAATGATTTTAGAGTCTACTTGACAAGTAAATTTAGTGAGCAGAATTGTAAGTATAGGGAAGTTGCAAAATATCTAGCAGAATATTTGATTACATCAGATAATACATTTGAGAGAGCATATAATCTTATTCCATTATTGCTTTGCGCTAAAAAGATAGAAAAAGTTTCAGAAATATTTGATACTAAATTTGTAATAGAATATTTAGCCGAAAGATTACCACTTGATAAATTGGAAGAATACTCAAAGTTAGCTATAAAAAGTGCAATTATTTCTAGAAAGTGGGAGCGTTTTTATTCTGTAAACTTGGCTATACAGAGTATTTGGCAGCACATTAAATATTATGATTATTACGAAAGAGAATATATCTCTAGCGAAATACATGAGAATATTGATAGATCATTTATTGAAGAATGGAAAAATAAAGCTATATCTATAGAAAATGAAAAAGACTTCATAAGGGCTATTGACATTGCCAAAATGTTATTGAGATATGACAATAAAAATGGAAAACAACGTGCAATCAATATATTGAAATTGTGGTTTAAGGATGAAAATCCTTGTACTTTTATAGAAAAACTGAAAGAAGCAAAAAATAATTCGGATAGTGTATGGAAAGATAAGTTAGTTAGTAAGGTTATTTCTGAATGGGGAAGACTTATAGCTAGCTTGGATTTAGAAAATATTACGTTAAGTGTAGAATTTGAAAAGTTGAATAAAGATGAAAAATGTGCATTATTAACTTTCAATAATTCTTATTTACAATATTACTTTGACGATGGATATAATGAAAAATCTTTTAGGGTATTAAAAGAGGGTATATATTCTTTAAAGAAAATAGAAAAAAATATGGAGAATATATTATTGAATAATTCTTCAATAGATTTATCAAATATGTATCATTTTATATGTGAAAATGGTAGTGAAGACATAAAATTATTAGGATTGTTAGGATTAATGATGTCAAAAGAAAAATTAGCAATTCAAGAATATGAATACATTGAAAAGTTTAGTGAACAATCATTTAAAGTTATTACTGAAGAGATTGTATATAAATTAGGGCTGTATACTATATTATACAGTATTAAAGCTAGTAAAGATGATATAGGTGTTATTTTTTCAAAAATTAAGGAGTTATATGGTGATATTGAAAAGTCTAAAAATATAATGTATTTAGATGATTTAGTACGATTTGCAATTGTTATAGGTAAACTAATAGCCTCAGAAATATTTAATTCCAAAATTATTGTTGACCAATACTATTATGAAGAAATAATTAATAAACTAACAGAGAACAAAAATGACGTGTATAGTTATAATTTTGATAAAACTTTCAAATTTTTTGTTTCACTAGCTTTAAAATATAGTAAAAATATTAATTTAGATACTATTAATCAATGTATGAAAAAGTTACTATTTTCTAAAGGTATTTCTTATGATACTAAATGTAATATTTTAGATTACTTTTTAAGTCAAGATAATTTTTATGTAATTAATTCATTTATAAACTCTATCTATACTCCAGATTTATATAAGCAAGAAGAGTTTGCATATATTCATAATAAATTAGGGAAATATGGAAGAATTGTAAATGAAAAATTAATGTTAAAAGTAGATTCTAAATTGAAATGGGATGTAGTGAATTATGTAGGCAATAAAGAATATGCATTAGATAAGCCGTTATTTTGGTATAAAAATATAGTAAAAAGTGAGCCAGAAGAATGGAAGAATCGAGGAAGAGAGCTTCTAGCGCAATCAAATATAGCGGATAATTATGGCAATGACCTTTCTTATGAAATTAATGAAGGCTTAGGTGTAGCTGCGGCAAAATGTAATTTTGATGATTATTGGATGTTTCTTAATATAGATAAGAATTATAATAATCTAGATCTAATATACTATACAATCTTTGAATTTATTGACATTTCAAATAATTATATTGAATTAAAAAATATTTGGTATTTTTCAATTGGAATATTGTCATGGTATAACGGTAGAGACAGAATTGCTATAAGAAATATATATAATGCAATTCAAAAAAGATTATCTGTATTAAATTGCGAAAGTATGGAAATAATAGACTCTTCTCTAAAACTATATGAATTCATAGTAAATTATTATAATTTACAAATAAACAAGTTTAATAATTGTCAATCCACTTATAAATTTAGACGTGAAGATATTAAAGAAAATATATCAAGAATGGAAACAGAACAAATAAAGAAAGAAGTGGAAATATTATCGGTAGATAATAATAGTAAGTGGGATTATATATTGTATGCAATTGAAATAATTGAAGAAAGAGGAGAATTAGATTATTATACAGCATTAGAATTTGAGAAACTAATTAAAAAATATTGCACAAATGAAACCTGGAATATGAATAATCCAATTCAATTAATTATTAAAAAAATAGTTAATATATTTAATGAGGATGATATATGGGGATTTGCTGAAATATTTTCAAGTTATGCCATTAAGGAGCATGGGCAATATTGGTATAATATTATGGGAGAGAATATGAATCTCTTATTACAAGAGGTAGCAAAGAAAAAAGAGGTATCATTTTCCAAAAAAATGTTTGACTTAGCCATAAACAGTAATAAGCAATGGAGTACAGGTGCTGGGCATATTTATGATATAGAATCCAATATAATAGTAGAAGAGAGTAAGCTACCAATACCTCAAAATTTTCAACAATTAGCATTAAATATTCTATTAATTCAATGTAATAGTAGAAATATGCATAGAATTGAAATAGCATTATTAGGCATCGACTATTTAATAAAAAATAATGAAGATTTAAATGATTATCTTAATGATATTTGGTCTATGTTATCTGATTTACAGAAGAGTTGCATCTATATTTTATTTGAAAGATGGTGCCAAGAAGATAACAGAATTAATAAATATATTATGTTGATTGAAGAAGAATACAAAATGGCTAATGCTGCAGATACAAAGGAACAATTATATTATATAATTAGTAATTACAACAGAAAAATGAATAAAGAATGTGAAAATATCTTTTTTGATATAAATAAATCCATTAAGTATCAATTACCGATATCTAATGATTTGTATAAATATTTTAGAATGAAAAGTAAAGAAGATAAATTTGCGATTAAAGCAGAATCTGCTTTAAATAAAATCGAAGAATTAACAAGTAGTTCATGCAACGATTTGCGTCAGTGGTTGAAGGAAAATTATATAGTGGAAAATACGAGTAATCAGTTAATTCCTAAAAGGGATGGAGATTCAATATTAAGTGAAACTAATGAAGATAGAGAGTTTATGAAAGTTTTATATGGTGAAATTGCAAAAAAAAGATGGAGAAATGTTAATAATTTATTGATGGCTAAAGTACTATTAAATTTAGATGACGCATGGGTTATTACTACTCCACCAATGCCACCAATACATCAAGAAAAATGGGATATTGAAGCTATATTAGACAAAAATAATACCAATAATAATAAAATAAAAAGTTTGTTTGAAAGAATAGCTAAAGATGGGATTGATGAAAATCAAATTGTTTTAGGAGCTCAAATATATTTTCCTATAGGATATGATAAAAGTTATGTATATACATTAACTCAAAAAATTAGTCAAAGTAGTAACTTTAATTGTGTTAATGAAATTCCATATTCATTAACCGAAAAAAGTTTATTATACTTTGAAAATCAGAGAAATATTAAATTTGGTAGCAATTCGGAAATGTATACTACAGAGCATATGGGGGGATTGTGTGGATTTATTAATGGTAATAGTATGATTTCCCCAGCGTATTGGTTAAGGAGTTTATTAGGTTGGAAGCCAAGTGATAATAATCCCTTAGTTTGGTGTAAGAATAATAGAATTGTTATGAAGAACGAAAGATTTGCATATCCAATACGGCAGGCTACTAGCGAACTATATATAAGACAGCCAATATTAAGTAGATGGGTTTGTAACAAAAGCGAGCTTGAGGAATTTTTAAATTCTAAATCAATGAGAATTATTGAAGTAGAAGAATTAAAAGAAGGTGAATATTAGATTTTACATGTAGGGTAGTAAGATCAATAAAGTATTAGGCATGTATAGAGACATAAAGAAAATGAGAGAACAATTTGATGAGATGTAAAATATCTTTCACAAAAGTACAATAATCTTAGAAAGTCTATTGATTATTGTACTTTTTATTTTTATTAAATAAGAGAAAAAGTTATTGATTATGCTAAATTAATAAAGCTACAAGAGAATTAGGAGGGTGCTTAATAAGAATTATTTGTTGACAAATAGGACCATATTTGTTATGTCACTAATTTTGGTGATTTATAATATATTTTTCTATACGGAATGATATTTTTAGTATTTTTAATAAACATTGAATAAGTTGACGAAGTAAATTGGTGATGATAAACTTATTTTATTAATAATGTAAAAAATGTAATTTAATGGAGGAAATTCAATGAGTTTACAAAAACATTTTATTAAGTTTAATGAGACAATAAAAATGGATTATGATGTAAAGAGTGAACTAAAAGAAAAAAGAGACATTTTGTTAAGAATTTTAAAAAATTCTCATGATATACCGCCTTTTCATACAATAAATCAAGGAAGCTATAGTATGCACCTTGGAGTTGAACCATTGGATAAAGAATACGATATAGATGTTGGATTACGTTTTGAAGTCAATAAGTGTGATGTTGAGCCAATGGATATAAAAAATAAAATATTTGAATTGTTAAAGAATCATACTGAATATGGAGCAAAAATTAAAAAACCATGTGTTACTGTAACATATAAAAAAGATGGAGAGGCAGCATATCATATTGATTTGGTAACTTATTCATATGAAGATAAAGAAGATACTTCAAGTCAATTATATCTTGCAAGAGGAAAAGAGAGTAAGCCAGCTGAAATTTGTTGGGAGAAATCAGATCCAGTTGGTTTGGTTAATTATGTAAATAATAAATACAAAGGTGAGAATAAAAAAGAGGATAGAGAGCAGTTTAGAAGAGTTGTTCGATATATAAAACGTTGGAAGAATAAAAAGTTTAGTGGTAATGCAGAACCTCCAAGTATTGGAATTACTTTAATAGCAGTTGATAAATTTAATGTATCCAAAAAGTATGATGTTACTGAATGTGTATATAAGTATGATGATTTGGAAGCATTATTATCGTTTGCGAAAGATATACAGCAATTATTTATTTATGATGGAATAACAGAAAAAGGTCGTATACTATATAAAATACAATATAATTTACCGAGTTCATTAAATTTTGAGGCTAATTCTAATATTTTCAAGAAAATGACTACAAATTATATGACCAATTTTAAGGAAGAAATAGACAAGCTGGTGACAAAATTGGAAGAAGTAAAAAAAGAAACAGATGAAGTTGAACAATGCAAAAAGTTAAATGAAATATTTGGAGATGACTTTAAAGTGCCAGAAAAAAAAGACATTGCAAAAAGACAAATGAATTATATTCCACCAACAAGTTCGTCAGGAGTATTTTAAAGTATGATTGATGAAATTAAATCTGTATTAATGGAATGTGAAATATTGGAGAATATAAATATCTTGGGTGTTAAAGAATTTAAGATGTTTTCATATGAACTAATAATAAAAGCTGATTTAATTATTAACATTAAGAACAAAGTGGCAATCACAATTTGTATACCTAAAATGTGGTATGAAAACTTAATAGATATTTATATTGATAAATATGACAATCTACCATTTATGCCGCATATAAATCAAAGGGGAAAAATATGTCTATTTGAGTTAGAAGGATGCTTAATTGATAGAAATCTCGCAGGCATTATTATACAATCTTTATTTAGAGCAAGGAGTATATTGGAAAAGGGTTTTTTAGGTGAAAATAGCGAGGACTTTATAGAAGAATTTGAATTATATATTAGTGAGCTACAGAGTGTTAGGCAAGCAAAATTTGTAGTTCCAAAATTGAAACAAGATATGTTGCTTAAATGTAAATCTAAAGATACAAAACAAAACAGAAAAGAAAGATATGCTGAATTTATGCAAAAGAAGAATCAATTAATTTATTATTTAGGAGAAAGCTCAAAAGAACTTGAAAGATGGGATGAACAAAGAACCAGTATTAAAAATGCAGCCTATTTCTTAATATACCCAAAAAGAATAATTTATCCACCTGACATTAGAGAGCATATATCATTGGATTATTTAAATTTACTATTAAAATATACTCCAAGTAAATCAGGAAAAATTTTATTGAAATTACCGAATGAGAAAGTAATCGTGTTTGCAATTAATCAGCCTAATGGAGTATGCAATTATTTGGGATTTTCTATAACAGGGGGAGTAATTAAAAAAATAGATCAAAAATACTATTTTGAAAGTTGCAAAACAATAAAACCTATTGTGATTCGAAGAGTTGATAAAGAATATATGCTTATGAGAACTAAAGAAACAGCAATAACAAAACAGAAGAAAATACTTGTTATAGGTTGTGGTTCTATTGGAGGGCATTTAATTAATGAGTTGGTGAAATCTGGATATGATGATTTAACAATTGTTGATGATGATATTTTAACAGAAGAAAATATTTTTAGGCATGTTTTGGGTATGGAATATGTTTCAAGTTCAAAATGTGACGCATTAGAAAATTATATTAGAAGAAATATCCCAGATGCTTCAATAAAGCCATTAAAAGAAAAAGCAGAAGAGGCTATTTTAGAAGAAGATTTGGAATTAGATGAATATGATATGGTTATTTCAGCTGTAGGAAATCATAATTTTAATAGATGGTTAAATGAATATGTAATGAGTAAACAATTAAAAGTACCTATTATTTATGCATGGAATGAAGTCTATGGAATTGGAAATCATGTTGCATATTTTAAGATAGGAAATAAGGCATGCTATGAGTGTTTGTTTGGAAGGGACGAGTATAGCGGAGAAATATATGACAAAACAGCATATTGTAGGAGGGGGCAAAATATTGTTTATAATTCTGGTGGCTGTGGGAAGTCGTATGTTCCATATGGAAATACAATATCTATTAAAACTGTGCTATTATGCTTAGATATGATTAGGAATATATTTGAGAATAATGTTAATGATAATATGTTGATTTCTATGAAAGGAGATAATAACTACTTTGCAAGTAAAGGATTAGAGGTATCTCCAAGATATTTAAATCAAGAAGAGCAGATTAAAAAACTGTTTGGAAAGGAGTTTTTTAACTGTAAGTGTGGTGTGTGTAATGGTGATAAAAGATAATTCTATAACAATAAAAATTACTGATGAAGTTATTCAAAAGATGAAGCATTACATTCAATGGAATTATAATGATACTGAGGCTGGAGGAATTTTAGTTGGATGGGAGAATGTAGAGAATAGTAATGTGGTTATTGATAAAGCAACTGTTCCTATGAAAGGAGATATAAGGGAGAAAACAAGATTTTTACGTCATGATGTTGGGCATATTGAATTTTATAAAAATCTATATATTAACAGCGAAGAGATATATGCTTATTATGGAGAATGGCATACACATCCGGAAGATATACCGCATTATTCAATTATTGATCTGAAAAATTGGAGAAAGATTGCAAAAGAAGATTCAAAGGATAGTCAATATCATATTATTCTTGGTAGAAAGAAGTTATCTATATGGCAAATGAAAAAGGAGCAACTATTGCCTAAATTAATGGGGGAGGTCAACTGGAATGAAATCAATTATAAAAAAAATGAAAGATAATATAAAAAAACTAAAATGTAATATAATTCCAATAACGGAAATAATACTTCTTGTTTTTTTAGGAATTTTACCGAGTAAGATGAAAGTAATGAAAATTATTGGGGAAAAATTAGAGTTAACTATGGGTTTAAAAGATGTTTTTATATATTATGTATTTAGCAAAGGTGAAGTAGTAATAGGAATAGTGCTTGTGGTTGTGGCTTTGTTTAAATTTATACGGCCACTAAATAGTAAGGAAATGTTTAATAAGGGAGATTCATATAAAAATTACCCTTATTGGTGGTATTGGCTATGTGCAAAAATTTTAGGATATACAAAATGTAGTTTAGTGATGGTTCCAATCAATATGCAATTTAAGCTTGTAATAAAGGATACGTTCACAACATTTTATACTGGAAGTATTGATGAAAAAGAAGAAGATATTGAAGTTATTC
>CAMEPL010000053.1 GCA_945931665.1 uncultured Clostridium sp.
ATAAAAATTTTTGTATTCTTTAATAATAAAAAAATTCCCCTTTTTATTATTGTGCCTTTATTTTAATTATAAATCAATAATTTAAACTCAATGGTATCGTTTTCCAGTTATGTATACTATTTTATATATATTTTAAACTTATTAATACTCTACTAAAGGAAATTTGGATACGATTTATTATGTATATACCCAAATTTCCTCTATTGTATACTTTTCTTAATTAACAACTGAAATATGTACTATTCAAAAGATATTATATCTCCAATTTTTATTTCTGGTACTAATCCTCTAACATGTATTTCTCCTGGTAAATTTGATTTTGTATCTCCATCAAATTTTAATGTACAATGTCCTAAGTCCTTTAATGTTTTAATCGCTACATTTCCTATAGATGTTACATCAAATTTTTTATCCCCTATAGTCAATATATCTCCCACAACTATTTCTTCTTTTAATACTCCTACTTCATGCGACACCGATATATCTCTTAAATCAGTATCTTTTATATCATCATTGAAAAGTATTATTAAATCTCCATCTTCTGCAAGCTCTTGTACCATTGTACCTATTCCTGTTACTTTTGTTTCATATTTCATATATCCATCCCCCTTAATAGCTTCTTTATTTTATTTTAATCTATTTACATTTTTATGCAAATAGATTTTTTACATTTTATAGCAATAAAAAAAGGAGTTTTTAGACTCCCTCTTTTATTTTAATTGCCACGATTATTAATATCTTATAATATTCTATTAATTTAGTTTTTAGGTTTTCCAAATATCATTCTGCCTGCTGGAGTTTGAAGTACTGATGTAACTAATACATTTATAGTTTCACCTATGTATTTTCTACCTCCATCTACAACTATCATTGTTCCATCATCTAGATAAGCTATCCCTTGATTTTGTTCCTTACCTTCTTTAACGACCTGCGCCATCATTTGCTCTCCAGGTATAGCAACTGGTTTAACAGCATTAGCTAGCTCGTTAATATTTAAAACTTCTACCCCTTGGAACTGTGCAACTTTATTAAGGTTAAAATCGTTTGTAACGACTTTTCCCCCTATAGTTTCTGCTAATTTTAGAAGTTTACTATCAACTTCAGGTATATCTTCAAAATCTACATCACTTATTTCAACTTCTATATCAAGTTCTTTTTGAATTGAATTTAGTATATCAAGACCTCTTCTACCTCTAACTCTTTTTAAATCATCAGAAGAATCAGCTATATGCTGTAATTCATTTAATACAAATCTTGGTATAACTAATTTTCCTTCAATAAATCCAGTTTTACATATATCAGCAATTCTACCATCGATTATTACACTTGTATCTAAAACCTTTGGTGGAATCTTTTTTATTATTGTATCTTTTTTAGATTGTTTTTCTTTATTTAAAGATGTTGTAAGTCTACTAAGTTTATTTATATTAAATAGATCATCTCTACTTTTTAAAGCAATTCTGATACCTATATATCCCATAAATAAATATACTAATATACCTACTATTGCAGTAATTATAGGTATATTCACAAATGTACCTATTCCACTAACTATTAAATAAGCTATTACTAATCCAACTATAAGACCGATTGTTCCCAATAATATATCAGATTGTGGGTATTTAGATATCTCTTTATCTAAAAGTTTTACACCCTCTCTTACTTTTGATAATATCCATGGTGATATAATATAAAAAATAATACCAAATGTTAATGCAGCTCCTACAGCTATTATATATTTATAACTATTAACATTTGTAAATAATCCTGGTAAAAATTCAACTAAGGCTATATAAACTGCCGTTCCAAAGGCAGCTCCTAGTAATCCTATTATAATTCTAATTATTTTACTTATCAAAGTGTCACCCCCTTAAATTTTCTGCTCCTTTGATTTCAATTTTAAATTTATGATACCTCTGTCATATTAACTATATATGACCATTTCCTAATACTACTTTTAATTTTATAAGTCCATTTTTAATATACGTGGCTCTTATCTCGCCTATTCCTTCAACTTCATCTAATTCTTCTATAGATGCTTGTAAAATCTCTTGGAAGTTTCCAAAATAATTTACTAAATTCTCTATAATTGAAGCTGGTAATCTGTGCACTTTATTTAAAATTCTATAACCTTTAGTTTGAACTTGTAAGTCCATATCCTCAGAAATTCCACTATACCCTAATACTTTGGCAATTTTAACTTTATTTAATAAATCTTCTTCTGATAAATTTCTAATTTTTCTACTACACTCATTTAAATCTATATTTTCTCTTTTGTAGTCTTTTAATAGTAGAAGTCGGTTTTTTTCTGTTCCACCTAATAATTCTTCTAACTGCATTCTTACTAGATATCCTTCTTCACCTAAATTAACAAGATATCCCTCTATTATTTGTGCAACCCTTAATACTCTCTCCATACTTTGAACAACTACTATTACATCATAAATTGTAGCTAAATCACTAAATTCTAGTGAATTTAAATTATAAATAGATGTATCTAATACATCCTTGTATTTCTGTAAAGTTTGTAAAGCTTGGTTTGCCTTTGAAAAGACCTCGGCTATTTCTTCAACAACATATTTTTGGTCTCCTTTATATACAGTTATGACATTTCTTCGTTGTGAAATAGAAATTACAATTGCTCCAGTCTGTCTAGCAACCCTTTCTGCAGTTCTATGTCTAGTTCCTGTTTCTGTTGTAGGTATATTGTAGTTCGGTATTAATTGCGTATTTGCTAATAATATTCTTTTAGAATCCTCACTAAGTACTATTGCACCATCCATTTTTGCAAGTTCATATAAATATGCTGGTGAATATTCGGCATTTATCCTAAATCCACCATCAACTATTTTCATAACTTCTTCATTTGAATCTAATACAATAAGTCCACCTGTTTTTGCTCTTAATACATTTTCTAGACCTTTTCTTAATGGGGTCCCCGGAGATATCATTTTTAAAGCATGCAATAGACCTTCGTTATTAATTATATTATCCATAATAATTATTACCCCCTTAGCACTATATTTATTGCTTGTCTAAGATTGTCTACTGGTATTATTTCTATGCCTTTTACATCTCTTACTACTTCATAATTATTTCTAGGTATAACCATCTTCTTAAATCCTAGCTTTTTACATTCTGCTATTCTCTTTTCAATATAACTAACAGCTCTTATTTCACCAGTTAAACCAACTTCTCCTGTAACAACTATATCTGATGCTATTGGTATATTTCTAAAGCTTGAGGCAACAGCAATAACTATTCCTAAATCTATTGATGGCTCATTTATTTTGATTCCTCCAACTACATTTATATAGACGTCTTGATTTTGAATTTGTAGTCCAATTCTCTTTTCTAGAACTGCTAATAATAAAGCAACTCTATTAAAATCTACTCCTGTAGATGTTCTTCTAGCCATACCAAAGTTTGTAGGAGCAACTAAAGCCTGTAATTCTAAAAGCATCGGTCTTGTTCCTTCAACCGTTGATATTATTACAGAACCAGAAACATCTTTCGGTTTTTCAGAAATCAAAACTTGAGAAGGATTTTTTAATTCAACTAACCCTACATCCTTCATTTCAAATACGCCTAGTTCATTAGTAGAACCAAATCTATTTTTTACTGCTCTAACTAATCTATAAGAGTTATATCTTTCACCTTCAAAATATAGTACAGTATCTACCATGTGTTCTAATAATTTAGGTCCTGCCAAGGCCCCTTCTTTTGTAACATGACCAACTATGAATGTTGATATACCCATCTTTTTAGATATTTTCATGAATTTTGAAGTTCCTTCTTTGATTTGACTAACAGTACCTGGAGCTGAAGATATCTCTGGAGAATATACAGTTTGAATTGAATCAACTATAATTAAATCTGGATTTATTTTTTCTAAATGAGCTTCGATTATACTCAGATTATTTTCAGCAAAAATATATAAATTCGGTGAATTAACACCTAACCTACTAGCTCTCATTTTTATTTGAGACTCTGATTCTTCACCAGATATATATAATACTTTTTTATTAGTATTTGCAACTTTGCTAGATACTTGCATTAAAAGTGTAGACTTTCCTATCCCAGGATCACCACCCACTAAAACTAATGATCCTTTTACAATTCCTCCACCTAAAACTCTATCTAGTTCCTCTATATCTGTTGTAAATCTTTCTTCTTTTACAGCAACTATTGAATTTATGCTTACTGGTTGTGAACTTGATTTATCTATTATAAAAACTTCTTTTTTTGTTTTTTTTTCTTCTATTTCTTCCACGAAAGAATTCCATTTCATACATTCTGGGCATTTACCCATCCATTTACTTGTCTCATAACCACATGACTGACATACGTATTTTGTTCTAATTTTCGCCATTAATTTTATCACCCTTAACATATAATTCTATTATTAGCATAACATATATCTTATTCTAATAATATCAAATATTTCTTACATAATCCTTAAAAAATAAGAAAATTTTGCTTTTTCACTACTTATTTTTTAAGTTTACTCAATTTATTTTTTTTAATAATATACAAATTTTTTATAATAAATAAATATATTATTTAAAATAGGGGAGCTTTAACTCCCCCCATTAAATAATTATACAAAATTTTAATAAATTTATTTAACTCTAAACACCATCTTATCGTCTTTCGCACTAGCGACTACATCATCACCAGGTTTAATTGCTCTTTGTAAAATTAATTCAGATAACTCATTTTCTAAATGAGTTTGTATTGCTCTTTTTAATGGTCTTGCACCATATTCTAAATCAATACCTTCTTTTGAAATTAAATCGATTGCATCTTGTTCCATTTCTAAGTTAATATCTAGTTCTTTTAATCTGCCTATTAATTCTTTACACATTAAGACAACTATACTAGATATATCTTCTTTAGTTAATGAATGGAATACTATTATATCGTCTATTCTATTTAAGAACTCTGGTCTAAATTGTTTCTTTAATTCAACCATTATAGTCTCTTTCATTTTTTCATATTCATCTTTTTGTGCTTCTTTTTCATTTACAACCCCGAATCCTAATCGTTTTTGTTTTTTGATTGTAGTAGCACCAACATTTGAAGTAAGTATAATTATACAGTTTTTAAAGTCTACAGTTCTACCTTTAGAATCTGTAAGTCTACCATCATCTAATATTTGTAATAAAATATTAAATACATCTGGATGTGCTTTTTCTATTTCATCAAATAATATTACTGAGTATGGTTTTTTTCTAACTTGTTCTGTAAGTTGACCACCTTCATCATATCCTACATATCCTGGAGGAGAACCTATTAATCTAGAAACTGCGTGTTTTTCCATGTATTCTGACATATCAATTCTTACAATTTGATTTTCATCACCAAATTGAGCCTCAGCTAAAGCCTTACTTAACTCTGTTTTACCTACCCCTGTTGGTCCTAAGAATAAGAAAGAACCTATTGGCTTACTTGGGTCTTTTATGCCTGCTCTTGATCTTCTTATAGCTGTCGCAATAGATTTTATCGCTTCATCCTGTCCTACAACTCTTTTGTGTAGAATACTTTCCATATTTAATAATTTTTCTGCTTCTTCTTCAACTATTTTGTTTACTGGTATTCCAGTCCACATAGATACAATATCCGCTATTACTTCTGCATTTACTGTATCCTTATCTTTTGTAGAGTTATTCCATTTTTCCCTAACTTGTTTTAACTCTTCTTTTAATTTTCTTTGTTCATCCCTAACTTTTGCTGCCTTTTCGAAGTTTTGACATCTAACTGCCTCTTCTTTTTCATTATTTATACTTTCTATTTTTTCTTCCAATTCTTTTATATTTTCTGGTGGAGTATTTTCTTTTAATCTTACTTTTGAACCTGCTTCGTCAATTAAATCTATTGCCTTATCTGGTAAAAATCTATCTGTTATATATCTTACAGATAAATCTACAGCTGCTTCAATAGCTTCATCTGTTATTTTTACTTTGTGATGAGCTTCATATCTATCTCTAAGTATTTTCAATATTTTTACCGTATTTTCCTTAGTAGGTTCTTCTACTAATACAGGTTGGAATCTACGTTCCAATGCTGCATCTTTTTCTATATGTTTTCTATATTCATCAATAGTTGTTGCTCCTATTATTTGCATTTCTCCCCTTGCTAATACAGGTTTTAAAATATTTGATGCATCTATTGAACCTTCACCTGTTGAACCTGCTCCAACGATTGTATGTAATTCATCTATAAATAGTATTATGTTTTCTTTTTCTTTTACTTCATCGATTACTTGCTTAATTCTTTCTTCAAATTCACCTCTATATTTAGCACCTGCCAATAAACTTCCCATGTCTAAAGTATACAATGCTTTATCTTTCAAAGTGTCAGGAACTCTTCCTCTAGAAATATTTATAGCTAGTCCCTCAGCAACAGAAGTTTTACCAACTCCAGGATCCCCAATTAATACTGGATTGTTTTTTGTTCTTCTGCTTAAAATTTGAATTACCCTTTGTATTTCTTTTTCTCTACATATAACTGGGTCTATTTTTCCTTTGTTAGCTTCTGATGTAAGATTGACACCATATTTATCTAATAGTTTTGATTTTGAAGATTCTTCTTTATTTGTATCACTCTTTTTAGCTGGTTCCATTGAATAATTTTCAACTCCCATCATTTTCATAATTGATTCTACTATGTCTCTTTGATCTGCCCCTAAACTGCTAAGTAGTTTTATGCCAAGGCCTTCACCCTCTTGAGTTATTGCCAATAGTATATGTTCTGTTCCTATATAATTAGTTTTTAGTTTATTAGCAAAAACAGCAGCCTTTTCTAATATTTGCTTTGAACGTGGACTTAAAGGTATATCTTCTTCAACAGGATTATTTCTACCCTCTATTTCTACTAGTTTATTTTCAAAAGTATCAATATCTATACCTAAATTTTTAAGTACCCTTGCTGCAATCCCGTCTTTTTCTCTTAAAAGTCCTACTACTAAGTGTTCTGTTCCAACTACTCTATGCCCCAAGCTTTTAGCATAACTTTTGCCAAGGTTTATAGCAGTTTTGGCCCCCTGAGTAAATCTATTGAAGTACATATCAATCCCTCCTATCGATGCTATACTGATAATTAATCTGTATAGGCAGAAATAATATTATTTATTATTTCTATTAGCTAAACTAAATTCCCTTCTAATATAAGTTGCTCTTTCTATCTTATCCTCTTCGTCATATGCACTTATAATTTTTAAGTAAGGTTGTCTTCCTGTCATAAGTTTTGTTATTTTTTCTAGACTTACATCTTGTATATAACCCATTTCTATTCCTAATTTTACATTAGATAAACATTTCATTAATTCTGAGTTTGTAATTACCCTAGCACTAGATAATATTGCTAGAGATCTAAAAATTTCATCTTCTAAATTTATCCTTTCAAGATTCTTTAATACCTCTCTTGACTCAAATTCTCTCTTACTTAAATCTTTTGACATGCTTTCTACACTTTGAATGATATTAGCTTCAGATCTTCCAAGCATGATGCTATTAGATATAGTATATAAACTGCCTAATATAGATTTTGTTTTACCGTATACCCCTTTAAAATTAACCCCTATTTTGTGTGCTATTTTATAGTAATCATCTACCTGTTTTAGTTTTTCTATAGATGGTATATGTATAGTATTAGTCACTTTAAGCCCTGTACCTACGTTAACAGGGCATGTTGTTAAATATCCTAAATCTTTATCAAAAGCATATTCTAAGTGAGATTCTAATATGTCATCTATTTCATTTCCTATTTCATATAAACCCTTAATATCATTATTACCAACTACTTGAATTTTTATATGATCTAATCCATTTATTAATATACATATTGTCTTATCTATATTAATAAGTAATGCTGCATATTGACTTGATAAGAAATTATCGTCTATTAATTCCATTTCTATAAGTGAATTTAATTCAATTTCACTTAAATCATTTTTCCTATGTAAAATAAACTCATATTTAGAGTCAGACAAAGCATTTTTTACTTTTTCTATTATAATATCAGCTTCTTTACTAGATAACTTATGTGGAAATGAGTAACCATTTAAATTTCTTGCTATTTCTATTTTTGATTTCATTACTGCACTTTGTTCCATATAAATTCCTCCTACATATCATTAGCTTCTAACTGTAGTATTTCATCTCTAAGTCTAGCAGCTTGCTCATATTCTTCCTCTTGAATAGCTATATTTAATTGTTCTTTTAATTGTTCAACTGTTCTAATAGCTTTAGTGTCTTTAAATTTATTTTTAGGAAACTTTCCTATATGTTCTGAATATCCATAAATTCCTTCTAGTATTGGTTTTAATTGTTTTTCAAAAGTTGAATAACATTTACTACAACCTAATTTACCTGTTTTTTTATATTCCTCAAAAGAAGTATTGCAAACACTACATGTAATGTCTACTTTCTGACTGTTATCTGGTAAAGTTTTTGTATTATCGATATCAATTCCCCCTTCAACTACATTTTTGTCCTCTATCCCCTTAAAATCTTTTATCAAATTGTTTATTGCATCTTCATTAAACTCCATATTCGATAAAATATCGTTTATAGGAAAAGGAATCTGCATGTCAGGACTCATGCTATCGTGAAATTCTTTTGCACAATCTGTACATAAGTACATTTGACTGTTCTTACCATTAACAACTGTACTTATAAAAACTGTAGCTACTTTTTTATTACATTTTTGACACAACATATTATCCCTCCTCATAAATAAAATAGCCATTCTAATATTTCTTAATTATTTTATGTTGAATTTCTAAATATTTAGACTTCTTTATAACACATAATATTATTATTACCTCTTTTATGTTAATTCAATGCAAATTAATTTATTTACTATTATTATTTTACTATTTACAAAGCTATTAATATGCTTTTTGACTATTATTTATAATTATATACTTTTTTATATTCATTCACAACAAAAAGGAACTCATACAAAATAACACTGTATAAGTCCCCTTTAGATGATTTTAAATATTAATTATCTTGAGCTTCTTCAATTATTTTTTTAGCTATTTGAGCTGGAACTTCTTCATATTTTTCTATTTCCATTTCAAATTGACCTCTACCTTGAGTCATAGCTCTTAAATCTATAGCATATTTAAATGTTTCACTTTGAGGTGCTTCAGCAAATATAACTTGTTTGCCTCTGTCATTAGGTTCCATACCCAATATTCTACCTCTTCTCTTATTTATATCACCCATAACATCTCCCATATATTCTTCTGGAACTGTTATTTTTAATTTCATTATAGGTTCTAATAAAATTGGTTTTGCTTCTTGCATACCTTTTTTAAATGCTATGGAAGCGGCAGTTTTAAATGCCATTTCAGAAGAGTCTACATCATGGTAAGAACCATCATATAATACAGCCTTAATATTTGTAACCGGATAACCTGCTAATATACCTTTTTGCATAGAATCTCTTAATCCTTTTTCTACTGCTGGTATATATGATTTTGGAACAGAACCACCAAAAATTTCTTCTGAGAACTCAAAATCTTGTGTAGATCTTGAAAATCTTATCTTAACATCGCCATATTGCCCACGTCCACCAGATTGTTTTTTATGTTTACCTTGAACATCTGAGCTACCTTTTATTGTTTCTCTATAAGCAACTTTAATATCTTCTATATCAAAGTCTACCCCATATTTTTCTTTCATTTGTTTTTTAATAGTTTTTATATGTAACTCACCTTGTCCACCAACAAGAGTTTGTTTTGTTTCAGGGTTTCTATACCAATGGATAGTTGGATCTTCTTCAGAAACTTTATTTAAACAAGAAGCAATTTTTTCTTCGTCTCCTTTATTTTTAGGTACAATCGCATAATAAATTTGTGGTTTTGGTAATTCAATTGGAGGTAGTGGTATCGCATCTGCTTTTTCTGCTATAGTATCTCCAGTTTTTAGTGAAGCAACTTTAGTTACTACTACTATATCACCAGCTTTTGCTTCTTGAAGTTCTTCTAAATTACCATTTAGTGTTGTATAGATATTAGATATTTTTTCTTTTTTATCTTGAGTTATATCTACAATATCCATGTCTTTCTTTAATGTTCCTTCTATTATTTTTATATAAGACATTTTTCCTGTGAATGGGTCCACCATTGTTTTAAATACTTGTCCTCTAAATGGGGCTTCACTTTCTGTGTGACCTGGATAGATATAAGATTCTAATGTCTCTAATATTTCTTTTGTTCCTATATTATTTATAGTTGAACCACATATAACTGGGATTATATCCCCTCTTTTTATACCTATTGTGATTCCTTTTTGTAATTCTTCTTCAGTAAATCTTTCACCACTGAAGTATTTATCTAAATAAGCATCGTCAGCTTCTGCAACAAGTTCCATTAAACCTTCTTTTATAGCTAATGCTTGTTGTTCAAAATCTCCATCAAATGCTTCTTGTATATTATCTAGTATATTATGTAATTTAACAAATTGTTTGTCTTTGTATTCAGGTATTATCATTGGTACTATTTTTTTATCGTATTTTTCTCTTAACATGTCTATTGCATCTTTATATCTAGCTTTTTCATTATCAATTTTATTAATAAACATTATCTTCGGCATATTTTCGGTAAATTCTAGTGACTTTTCTGTTCCTACTTGTATAGGATTTGTAGCATCTATTACTATAACTGCAGCTGAGCAAGCTCTTAAAGAAGAGATTACTTCTCCGCAGAAGTCAAAGTATCCAGGAGTATCTAATAAATTATATTTGATACCATTGTATTCTACTGGTACTAATCCCATACTATAAGTCATATTAGTTTTATCGCTTAGTTGTGGTATCTTATTTGTAAGATTAGCAGTGTATGCTATTGCTTCTATCAAATTGGTTTTACCACAACCACTATGTCCTAAAATCGCAATATTTCTCAAATCGTTACTATCATATACTTTCATAAGAGCACCTACCTTTGTTTGTTATAAAAATTTAAGTCGTTGATTTCCTTAATATTTTTATTTATATATTTTGTGTAATATATAATCCCTTTTATTACATTATATGCCATTTTAAAAAGAATTATTTACTTTATAGTTAAATATATTTCTACATATAAGTATAATTTTCCTCTTTATATCTTTAATTTTTTTACTGTTATTGCAATATTGAAATCGTTTTTTTGTATACTGAATTTAAGATACGATTATACATTTGATTTATTCTTTTATTTTGCTTTTTTATTACAAAATATAAGGCGAACCTTTTACAAAGTTCGCCCATTTTTTTAGTTAAATTCTATTTTTTTAATCTATTACTAAATAATAAATGTGTTTTTATGCCTCTGTTACCGCTTCTTCTTCAACAGCTTCCATAGTCATTAATAATTGTTTATCTGTAACCATATCTCCTTCTTCAACTTCTATTGAAGATATCTTACCAGCTACTTTAGCAACTATATTAGTTTCCATCTTCATAGCTTCTATAACTATTAATGGTTGATTTTCTTCCACTATATCACCTTTTTTAACAAGAGTTTTAACAACTTTACCTGGGATAGCTGCCCCTATTTGTAGCGGATCATTCATATCAGCAAGTTTAACTTGTTTTATTAATCCTGAGAAATTATTGTCTTTTATTTCAACTTCTCTTAAAGAACCATTCATTCTAAATACTACTGTTCTATATCCATTTTCTTTTACTTCACCAATACCAATTAATCTTATAGATAATGATTTACCTTCTTCTATTTCAACATCACATTCTTCATCTTTATCTAATCCATAGAAGAATACATGACTTTCTAGTTTAGATATATCATTATACTCTTGAAGATGTCTTAAATAATCTTCATAAACTTTTGGATATAACTCATAACTTAATATATTTCTTATATTAGATTCCATAGAGAATTTTTCATTTAAGTATTTTTTATCAGCTTCAAAGTCAGCAAGCGGCATTAATTTACCTGGTCTTTCTGTTATAGGAGCTTCACCTTTTAATACAACTTCTTGTAAATCTTGAGGTATACCTCCAACTGGTTGACCTATCATACCTTTACAATAATCAACTACTGAATCTGGGAACGATAATTTTTTACCTTCTTCTATTATATTTTTTTCATCTAATTTATTTTTTGTCATAAATATAGCTAAATCTCCAACAACTTTAGAAGATGGTGTAACTTTGATTATATCCCCTAATATCTTATTAGCTTTTTGATAGTTTTCTTTTACTGAATCAAATTCATCTTTTAATCCTAAACTATCTGCTTGTGCTTTAAGGTTAGAATATTGTCCTCCTGGCATTTCATATTGATATATTTGTGCGAAAGAACTAGTTAAACCACTTTCAAATTTTTTATAAACTTCTCTTAAATCATAATAGTAATCACTTATTTGTTCATATCCATATAAATCTATCTTTGTATCTCTTTCATCAAATCTTAGAGCTTCTACTATTGCATTTAATGATGGTTGACTTGTAAGTCCTGCCATTGATTGTAATGCTGTATCTATTATATCTACACCTGCTTTAGATGCCATTAAACAAGTTGCAACACCATTACCACTAGTGTCATGAGTATGTAAGTGTATTGGAGTACTTACATTTTCTTTTAATGCTTTTACTAAACTATAAGCTGCATGTGGTTTTAATAAACCTGCCATATCTTTTATACATATTATATCTGTTCCTAATGCTTCTAATTCTTGAGCCATTTTTATATAATATTCAAGGTTATATTTAGACTTAGAAGGGTCTAGTATATCACCTGTATAACACATTGTAGCTTCTACTATTTTTCCAGTTTCTAATCCAGCATCAATTGATAATTTCATATTTTCAACCCAGTTAAGTGAGTCAAATATTCTTATTACATCTATTCCTTGTTTTGCTGATTCCTTTATAAATTCAGTTATAACATTGTCTGGATAATTAGTATATCCAACACCATTAGACGCTCTAAATAACATTTGGAATAATATATCTGGTATTTCTTCTCTTAGTTTTTGTAGTCGTCTCCATGGTGATTCATTTAAAAATCTATATGCAACATCAAATGTAGCTCCACCCCACATTTCTAGTGAGAATAAATCTTTCATGTATGCTTGTGTTGCTGGTGCTGCTTGTAAGAAATCATATGTTCTTAATCTTGTTGCTACTAAAGATTGATGTGCATCTCTCATAGTTGTATCTGTTAATAATAATTTCTTTTCATTTTTTATTTTTTCTATATATGCTTGTTTTCCTAGTCTTTCTAGTTGTTGTCTACTTCCTTCGATATCTGGGATGTCAGTTCTTATTATTGGTTTGTGCGGTTTAGTAAACACTGGCTTTTGTTCACATTTATTTTCGTTTACTATAACATTGCCTATGAATTGAAGCAATTTTGTTGCTCTATTTTTACTTTCTTTTATATTAAATAATTCTGGGTGTTCATCTATAAATTTAGTACTGCATTTTCCTTCTTGGAATACAGGACTTTCTAATACATTAGTTAAGAATCCTACATTTGTTTTTACACCTCTGATTCTAAACTCTCTTATAGATCTTAACATTTTGTTGATTGCTTTTTTGAATGTTCTATCCCAAGAAACAGTTTTAACTAATAAACTATCGTAATATGGACTTATATCAAACCCTGCACATCCGTTACCACCATCAAGTCTTATACCAGCTCCTGAACCAGTTCTGTAAACTTGTATCTTACCTGTATCTGGCATAAAGTTGTTTTTAGGGTCTTCAGTTGTAATTCTACATTGAATAGAGAATCCACTTACTTTTACACTGTCTTGAGATTTTATGTCTATTTCTTCACTATCTAAAGTATATCCCTCTGCTATTAATATTTGGCTTTGTACTATATCTACACCAGTTACTTCTTCTGTTACAGTATGTTCAACTTGAACCCTTGGATTCATTTCTATGAAATAGTGATTTCCATCTGCATCGACTAAGAATTCTAGAGTTCCTGCATTTACATATCCAACACTCTTAGCTATTTTTACTGCATCACTACATATAGTTTCTCTTAATTCTGTAGGTAAAGAAAATGCAGGCGCATATTCAATTATTTTTTGATGTCTTCTTTGTACTGAACAATCTCTTTCATATAGATGTACTATATTTCCTTCTTTATCTCCTAATATTTGTACTTCTATATGTTTTGGGTCAACTATATATTTTTCGATAAATATAACTGCTTTACCAAAAGCTTTTTTTGATTCGCTACGGGCAGTTTCATATTCAAGAGCTAGGTCTTTTTCATTATATACAACTCTCATACCTCTACCACCGCCACCGTTAGACGCCTTAACCATAACAGGATATCCAACGTAATTTGCGACTTCTTTTGCTTCTTCAACAGTTTCTATAACTTTATCAACACCAGGTATAGTAGGAACACCTGCTTCATGGGCAACTTTTTTAGAATTTATTTTGTCTCCCATCTTATCCATTATATCTGCTGATGGACCTATAAAAGCTATCCCATTTTCTTCACACTTGCGCACAAATTCTGAATTTTCAGCTAAAAATCCATACCCTGGATGTATAGCATCAACATTCTTTTCTTTTGCTAATTCTATAATTCCATCTATATCTAAATATACATCAATAGGGCCTTTATCTTCTCCTATTAAATAAGATTCGTCTGCTTTTGTTCTAAATAAACTATATTTATCTTCTTTGCTATATATCCCTACACTTTTTATTCCTAATTCTGCACATGCTCTAAATATTCTTATTGCAATTTCTCCTCTATTTGCAACTAATATTTTCTTAAATTGCTTTTGCATATTATCCCCCCCTGCTCATTTTCATCGTAATATTTAAGATTATAAATCAATTTAATTTAATTTTAAACCGCTTTTAATAAGTTCCTTAATTAATAATAAAATTTCTTACAAGATATAATTTAATTTATGTATTTACATAAAATAACATATTTTTATTAAGTAATTTTAGAATATTTTTTATACTCTCTAATTAAATATTTCTATTTATATGAATAAATATATTATTTTATTCCTAAATGTACATATATCAAATATTTTTTTATTTTTTTACAAAATTATCGATTTTTTATTTTAATGTATTTATATCTTTTATTATATTAATTAATTTTTA
Source organism: uncultured Clostridium sp. (assembly GCA_945931665.1). Taxonomy (GTDB): domain Bacteria; phylum Bacillota; class Clostridia; order Peptostreptococcales; family Peptostreptococcaceae; genus Intestinibacter. The sequence continues at coordinate 15,112 of CAMEPL010000053.1, forward strand.
CATAATATCTCTATATTTTTATAATTCATAACTACTAAATAAATATGCTGATTTTTCAATTTAAGATATATAATCTTCTTTTATCATTCCTATTTCTTAGTTTTGTATATAATTACATAAAAAATACTATGTATAAATTAAGCTTTTAAGTTAAATTGATATTTTTATCTTTCCCTATATCACGATGAAAACATGATAACTTAAATTATTTATTATTGCATATATATTATTAATCTGTTTCAGATAATAATCTTTTTACTACATCAGAAAGTTTAAGTGTACCTAAATCTGTATGAGTTACTGCCATTACTGTTTTTATTTTATTTTCACTCATATCCCATTTATAAGATCTAGCTTCCATAATTGAGTACATAGGCATTAATTCTTCTAATTCCATAGCTTTTTCTTCTGCAATTTGCATATATTCTTCAAATAAGTCATCCATCTCCATGTTGCTTAAATCATATTCTTCTTCGATTTCTTTTTTAATTAAATCTACATCTAAAGTTAATAAATATGCTAAAACATCCTCTCTTTTAGTTGCTTTGCACATATCTTTCTCAACCTTAAAGTTACTTTTTTCTTCTATTAAATTTTTTATTTCTTCACTGTCTATTATTTGTTCGTCAAATATTATATACAAAATCTTTTTACATCAGACATATCATAATATATGAATATCTGATTCTCCTTTCTTATTTTTTTAATTATTATGTACCTATTTTTCATAATATAATCTTAATAACATAATTATATATTATATCGCGAAAAATGTCTTATCTTTAAATTTTTATAAATAAATATAAAAAAACCTTTAGTGAATATTCACTAAAGGTTTTACTGGTGGGATTAACAGGGCTCGAACCTGTGACCCCCTGCTTGTAAGGCAGGTGCTCTCCCAGCTGAGCTATAATCCCGCATATGGTTGTATGGTGCGCCCAGAGGGACTCGAACCCCCAACCTTCTGATTCGTAGTCAGACACTCTATCCAGTTGAGCTATAGGCGCTTATCTGGAGGCGACACCCAGATTCGAACTGGGGATGAAGGAGTTGCAGTCCTCTACCTT
>CAMEPL010000054.1 GCA_945931665.1 uncultured Clostridium sp.
TTATAACATTTCAACTGATGCTTTTACAAAACCTTTAAATATTGGATTTGCTCTATTTGGTCTACTTTTAAATTCTGGATGATACTGAACACCAACATGAAATTTATTTCCACTAACTTCAATTGCTTCAACTAACTTTTCATCTGGTGATGTACCAGATATAGTAAGTCCATTTTCTATCATTTGCTTTCTAAAATCGTTATTAAATTCATATCTGTGACGATGTCTTTCTGAAATATTTAAATTGCCATAACATTTATGCATCATACTTCCTTCTTTTACTTTGCATGGATATGCACCAAGTCTCATTGTTCCGCCCATTATATTTCCGAATTGATCTGGCATTAAAGCTATTACTGGATCTTTTGTTTCTAAATCAAATTCTGTTGAGTTGGCATTTTCCATATTCAACACGTATCTAGCGTATTCGATTACTGCTATTTGCATACCTAAACATATTCCTAAATAAGGTATATTGTTTACCCTTGCATAATTTGCAGCACAAATCATACCTTCTATGCCTCTATCTCCAAATCCACCTGGTACTAATATACCTTGACATTCCCTTAATATTGAATCTACTGTATCTTTATTGACACCTTCTGCATCGACCCATTTTATATCTATAACTGCGCCATTTTCATATCCTGCATGTGATAAGGCCTCTACTACTGATAAATACGCATCGTGTAATTTAGTATATTTTCCAACTAAAGCTATTTTTACAGTTTTATCTCTATTTTTAACTCTTTTGAGCATATTAGTCCAATCTGATAAATCGCATTTATCGTATTTTAAATCTAATTCTCTACAAACTATATCACATAAATTTTGTTCTTCTAACATCATTGGAACTTCATATAATACATCTATTGTTTTGTTTTCTATTACACAATCTGGTTTTACATTACAAAATAGTGATATTTTCTTTTTAATAACTTCATCTAAAGGTGCTTCTGAACGAGTTACTATAATATTTGGCATAATTCCTAGACCTTGTAATTGTTTAACTGAATGTTGTGTTGGTTTTGATTTATGTTCGCCTGAACTTTTTATATATGGTACTAATGTAACATGAATAAATAAGCAGTTATGTCTTCCAACTTCTAGTGATACTTGTCTTATCGCTTCTAAAAAAGGCTGACTTTCTATATCACCTGTTGTACCGCCTATTTCAGTTATAACTACATCAGCATCGCTCTTTTCACCTACGTTGTATATAAAACTCTTTATTTCATTAGTTACATGAGGTATAACTTGGACAGTTTCACCTAAATATTCACCTTTTCTCTCTTTATTTAATACATTCCAATATACTTTTCCTGTTGTTAAGTTTGAATATTTATTTAAATCTTCATCTATAAATCTTTCATAATGACCTAAATCTAAATCTGTTTCAGCTCCATCTTCTGTTACATATACTTCACCATGTTGATATGGACTCATTGTCCCTGGATCGACATTTATGTATGGATCTAGTTTTTGAGCTGCAACTTTAAATCCTCTAGCTTTCAATAATCTCCCCAAAGATGCTGCAGTTATCCCTTTACCTAGTCCAGATACTACCCCACCTGTTACAAATACATATTTAGTCATACTAATACCTCCTACACGAATAAAATTTATTAAAAATTAAAGAAATATAAAAAATACCCTACATCTCATAAGTCTTTAAAATATTTTCAGCTATTTCTTTTTTAGTTACTCTTAAATCCATAGCCTGCTTTTCTATATACCTATGTGCCTGTGGTTCACTCATATTTAAATACTGTATTAAAATACACTTAGCTCTATCTATAAGTCTAATTTCATTAATTTTAACTTTAAGCCTTTCATTTTCACTTTGAAGTCCTAAAAATTTATTTCTTAAAATAGAAATATACTTTATACTTTTATACACAAATTGTCTATTTAATGGTTTTTCTATTACAAATACTCCATAATCTTCTACTTTAGATGATATTGCATCCGCAATATCGTTTTTCACTACTAATAAAACTCCTGCATCATAATTTTTACTAATTGTTATTGAAAGTTCATGTCCAAATTCATCTGATAATGGAGTATTAATTACTACTAAATCAAAATTATTTCTATTTAATATACGCCTAGCTTCACTACCATTGCCAACAGTGACCGTATTCGAAATTCCAACTGTCTTTATCAAATCAACAAAAAAATTCTTTCCCTTTTCCGACGTTGACACTATCAGCGCACAACTCATCTTGGTCCCCCCTTTATACAATTTAAAGTTTTTCAAAGTATAATTCTTTTTCAGCTTTAAATTTATCAGTTATTGAACTATAGATATCCCACTCTTTTATTTTATCATTTATATAATTTTCAATAATCCTTTGTGGTAATACTGTGCTTATAAATTCACTCTCTTTTGCTGCTTTTATTGCTTCATTTAAATCCTGTGGCAATCTTCCTAAATTTTTTACTTTATCTTCGTCTACATCAAATAAATTAATATTTTTAGGTTCACAAAGCTCTAAATCTCTTTCTATTCCCTCTATACCTGCTTTAATTAGTAGTGCAAATGCTATATATGGATTACAACTAGAGTCTGGTGATCTAAGCTCCATCCTGCATCTATCACCTTTAGCTGCTGGTATTCTTATAAGTTGCGACCTATTTTCTTTTGACCATGTTATATATTTTGGTGCTTTGTCCTTTCCTAATCTAGCATATGAATTTGTAGATGAGTTTAAGAACAAAGTAATTTCTTCTATTCGATTTAATATACCTGCTAAAAACTTTTTAGCATATTCATAATTATTAGAATCTTTATCTTCGAAAAGATTTTTACTGTCCTTATACAATGAAATATTTATATGTAATCCACTTCCACATTCTGTATTTAATGGTCTCGGCATAAATGAAGCAAAAAGTCCATTTTCACATGCTTTAGTTTTGACAAGTGATCTAAAACTGATTAAATTATCTGCTGCAGTAAGTGCATCTGAGTACTCATAATCTATTTCATTTTGTCCTGGGCCTTGCTCGTGGTGTGAACTTATAGGTTTTATACCCATTTCTTCAAGTGAAAGGCATATATCTCTTCTTATATTTTCACATCTATCATTTGGATATATATCACAATAAATTCCTCTATCGTAAGGATTCAGAGTTGGATTTCCAAATTCATCTTGCTCAAATAAGTAAAATTCGCTCTCACACCCTATTTTACATACAAATCCCCTTTCCTTACTATCATCTATTACTTTTTTTAAGATATTTCTACAATCCCCTTCAAAACTTCTTCCATCTGGATGTTTTATATTGCAAAAAAATCTTACTACTCTGCCATGCTGTGGTCTCCACGGTAATAAGTACATAGTACTTGCTTGTGGAAATAACAGTAAATCAGATTCTTCTTCCTTCATAAAACCAGTTACCGCTGATGCATCAAAAGAAATACCTTCTTCAAATGCTCTTTTTAATTCGCTCGGCATTATAGTTATATTTTTTTGATTTCCAAAAATATCGCAAAATGCTAATCTTATAAATTTTACGTCATTCTCCTCTATAAATTCTAAAACTTCACTAGTTTTATAATCCATGAAATTCCTCCTAAATATGCCTAAATTTTTGATACTATACACAAAAAAAGGGCATTCATTAAAGGGTATTAAATAAATATTCATACCCTTTAATGAACGCCCTTGTTCAATGTGATAATTATAGAATATTTATTAATCCCTGTCAACACTTACTAATTTACATATATAAAGTAATTTATTTTACTATTTTTTAATATATACTATATATAATAGCAATTTTAAGCATCTAATGTAGTATTTTTATTTTTATAAATTAAAAAATTTAATTTTTATATAAAATAAAAAAAAAGCATTTCTTTTAATTGACATATTATTCCATATTGAATACAATGTGTTTATAAAGTTAATTAAACAGCAAAGGCGCTGTAGGTTTTAAATATCCTACAGCGCTTTTCTCTTTTAAAGTATTTTAATAAATGTAGTAATTATTAGATTATACGATGATGTATAAATATATTTTCCTATGTATTATTAAATATTTTTGATTTTTAAATTTTGGAGGTAATTATTATGACAAAAGTCCCAGAGATATTTGGAAGTTTAGTATTCAACGAGTCTGTAATGAAAGAAAAACTTCCTAAAGATGTCTATAAAGCATTACAAAATACTATAAAAGACGGTAAACCAATCGATTTAAACGTTGCAAATGTAGTTGCCAATGCAATGAAAGATTGGGCAATAGAACATGGTGCTACTCACTTTACTCACTGGTTCCAACCAATGACTGGTATCACTGCTGAAAAACACGATAGTTTTATAAGTCCAACTGATGATGGAAAAGTAATAATGGAGTTCTCTGGTAAAGAATTAGTAAAAGGTGAACCAGATGGGTCTTCATTCCCTTCAGGAGGTCTAAGATCTACTTTTGAAGCTAGAGGATATACTGTATGGGATCCAACTAGTTATGCATACGTAAGAAATGGTACTTTATGTATACCAACTGCTTTCTGTTCATATGGAGGTCAAGTACTTGACAAAAAAACGCCTCTGTTAAAATCAATGGAAGCTATAAACAAATCAGCTGTAAGACTTTTACATCTATTAGGTGAAACAGATGTAAAAAGAGTTACGACTACAGTAGGACCTGAACAAGAATATTTCTTAATAGATAAAGAATTATACAACAAAAGAATAGATTTAAAATTTACTGGTAGAACTTTATTTGGTGCAAAACCACCAAAAGGACAAGAATTAGATGACCACTACTTCGGTGCTATAAAACCTAGAGTAGTTGAATATATGAAAGATTTAGATGAAGAACTATGGAAATTAGGAGTTTTAGCAAAAACTAAACATAATGAAGTTGCTCCTGCTCAACATGAGTTAGCTCCTATATTTACAACGACAAACGTTGCTACTGACCACAATCAACTAACTATGGATGTTATGAAAAAAGTAGCTTGCAAACATGGTTTAATGTGTTTATTACATGAAAAACCATTCGCTGGTGTCAATGGTTCAGGTAAACATAACAACTGGTCTATATCAACTGATACAGGTAAAAATATATTAAATCCAGGTAAAGACCCTATAAATAATAAAGTTTTCTTAACTTTCTTAGTAGCTATAATAAAAGCTGTTCATGAAAACCAAGATTTACTTAGAATATCAGTTGCAGATGCAGGCAACGATCATCGTTTAGGTGGAAATGAGGCGCCTCCTGCAATATTATCAATGTTTATAGGAACTGACTTAGAAAAAGTATTACAATGTATTGAAGAAGACCTTCCATACAATGAAGAGACTTTAAATTCATTAGCAATAGATGTTGATGTATTACCATCATTCAAAAAAGATACTACAGACAGAAACAGAACTTCTCCATTTGCATTTACAGGGAATAAATTTGAATTCCGTATGTTAGGTTCTACTACTAATATAGCTTGCCCTAACACTATACTTAATACTATAGTTGCTGAATCTCTTGATTATGTTTCTGACTATCTTGAAGGAAAAGATGATATAGATAAAGCTTTAAAAGAAATATTAAAGAAAATATTAAAAGAACATAAAGCTATAGTATTTAATGGAAATAACTATGCACCTGAATGGGTAGCTGAAGCTGAAAGTCGAGGATTATTAAACTTAAAATCTTCTGCTGATGCTCTACCTCATTATACAGATGAAAAAAATATAAAATTATTTGAAAAACATGGAGTATATACTAGATTAGAATTAGAATCAAGAAAAGAAATACTTCTTGAAAAATACTCTCAAACTATAAATATAGAAGCATTAACAATGCTTGAAATGATAAAAAAAGATATTATACCAGCTGTATGTAATTATTCTAAAGATTTGACAGAATCTGCTTTAGCTAAGAAAAACTTATCTTCTGATATAGATACATCTTTAGAAACTGGCTTAGTCTCTAAAATATCTTCATTAAGTGGTTGTTTATCTAAGAAAACTTCCGACTTAGAAAAAGCTCTTTTAGATGCAAAAAATTACGACGATAGCGAAAAATTAGCTAAATACTATCATGATACAATATTATCTCAAATGAATGAAGTTCGTGCTATATCTGACGAGCTAGAAACATTAGTTGGCAAAGACTATTGGCCTTTCCCAACTTATACAGATTTACTATTTAGTGTATAGAGAAATCTTTATTCTAAAGACATTTCAATAATATAGATTTCTTTGAAGCACATATACGGAAATTATACTTATCCTCAATTTTAAGATAAATATAATTTCCTATATGTTATAAAATATTTTAAATTCATATTTTAACATAACTAAATACTATCTACACAAAGGCGTGTACTCTATCTAAATTAGGTGGATACACGCCTTTAATTTCTTTTTTAAAAGGAATGTATTTAGGATTTATAAGTTTTTCAATATTTGTTTCTTATTTTTATATATTGAAAATTATCAAAATATAATTGTTAGGAGGATTTATTATGTATTCATCAGTCGATACAATTTGGGTTTTATTAGGAGCTGCTTTAGTATTCTTTATGCAAGCTGGATTTGCAATGGTTGAAACAGGATTTACTAGAGCCAAAAATGCAGGTAATATTATAATGAAAAACTTAATGGATTTTGCCTGTGGTTCATTAGTTTTCTGGATATTTGGATTTGGTTTAATGTTTGCTGGTAGTGGTAAACTTATCGGCGGACTAGATTTATTTATACAAGGAGATTATGGTGTTGAAGGTGGTTATCCTTCTTGGGCATATGTAATATTCCAAACAGTTTTTTGTGCTACTGCTGCAACAATAGTTTCAGGAGCAATGGCAGAAAGAACTAAGTTTAAATCTTACTTAGCTTATTCAATAGCAATAAGTGCATTTATATATCCTATATCAGGTCACTGGATTTGGGGTGGCGGTTGGCTTTCTCAATTAGGATTTATAGACTTCGCTGGATCTACTGCAGTTCACATGGTAGGTGGTGTAGCTGCTTTAGTTGGTGCTAAAATATTAGGACCTCGTATTGGTAAATACAACAAAGACGGAAGTCCAAATGCAATACCTGGACATAATATAACAGTCGGTGCTCTTGGAGTATTTATATTGTGGTTCTGTTGGTTTGGATTTAATGGATGTTCAACAGTCTCTATGACAGGAGATGATAATATAATCCTTGCAGGTAGCGTATTCGTTACTACTAATATCGCTGCTGCAGCTGCTACTGTTACTACTATGATATTTACTTGGGTAAAATATAAAAAACCAGATGTTTCAATGACTCTAAACGGTTCTCTTGCAGGTCTTGTTGCTATAACTGCAGGTTGTGCAGTAGTCAATCCAGTTGGTGCTTGTATAATAGGTATAGTAGCCGGTATAGCTGTAGTAGTTGCAATAGAATTTATAGATCAAAAATTAAAAATAGATGACCCAGTCGGTGCAATAGGTGTCCACGGTGTATGTGGTGCTATCGGTACAATACTTACAGGTGTATTTGCTGTAGACGGTGGTCTAGCTTATGGCGGAGGATTCCATCTTTTAGGTATCCAAACTTTAGGCGTTGTGGCTGTTATAGCTTGGGTAGTTGTAACTACTACTATATTATTTAAAGCAATAGATGCTACATTAGGTCTTAGAGTTACTGAAGAAGAAGAAACTGTCGGTCTTGATAAATTAGAACATGGTCTATCAAGTGCATATGCTGATTTTGCTAAAGCAAGTACAGTTAAAAAATTAAAAACTGCAGCTGAAAAAGTATCAGTAGACAAAGCTGTTCCTGTTCAATTAGTAAGTAATAGTGCAAGCTCTGATGTAGTAGCTTCTGATATTAAATTAACTAAAATTGAAATAATAACAGATCAAGATAAATTTAAAGATTTAAAAGATGCATTAAGTGAAATAGGTATAATGGGTATGACAGTTTCAAATGTTTTAGGATGTGGTACTCAAAAAGGTGCACCTAAATACTACAGAGGTGTCGCAGTAGAAATGGAATTACATCCTAAGATATTAGTTGAAATAGTAGTCGCTAAAGTTCCAGTTCAAGAAGTTATAGATACTGCTAAGAAAGTTTTATACACTGGTAACATAGGCGATGGTAAGATATTCGTATCATCTGTAGATAATGCAGTTAAGATACGTACTGGAGAAGAAGGTATAGATGCTGTTCAATATCCAGAACTTGAAGCTAATTAATATGCTAGTTAACTATAATCTATTTATAATTAATTAGGTCATAGTAATTACATTTAATCCTAGGATTATGATAGAAGTGTCATATCCTAGGATTTTTTGGCTTTATATACTTAGCTACAATATTAAAATTATTATAATTTCCTACTATAAATAAAAAATAGACCTTTAAAATAAGGTCTATTTTTTATTTTATATTCAATTTAAATTATTTATTTACAACTCTTAATGCAGTTTCAACCACATTTTCAACTGTAAATCCAAATTCTTTGAATAATATTCCTGCTGGTGCAGATGCTCCGAAGTGATCTATTGCTATTACTTCACCATCTAAACCAACGTATTTATGCCATCCGAAAGAAGATGCAGCTTCTACAGCTACTCTATTTCTAACAGCTTTTGGAAGTACGCTTTCTTTGTATTCTTCGTCTTGTGCTTCGAATAATTCAAATGATGGCATACTTACTACTCTAGCGTCGATACCTTTTTTAGCAAGTTCGTCAGCAGCATTAAATATTAATTCAACTTCTGAACCTGATGCCATAAGTATTACATCTGGAGTTTCTTTTTGAGAGTCTTTTAATATATAAGCTCCTTTTAAAGCAACTTTTCCATCTATGTCGTATAGTGGTAAGTTTTGTCTTGTTAATACTAATGAAGTTGGTGTAGTTTTATTTGTTACAGCATAGAACCAAGCAGCAGCAGTTTCATTTGAGTCAGCTGGTCTAAATACTGTCATATTTGGTAAACTTCTAAGTGCAGCTAATTGTTCTATTGGTTGATGAGTAGGTCCATCTTCTCCAACACCTATACTATCGTGAGTTAATATATAAGTCACTGGTAAGTTCATTAAAGCAGATAATCTCATCGCACCTTTCATGTAGTCACTGAATACGAAGAATGTTGCACAATAAGCTTTAAGTCCACCATGAGCAGCTATTGCATTAGCTATTGCAGCCATTGCATGCTCTCTTACACCAAAGTGTATATTTTGTCCACTTCTATCTTCTTTAGAGAAGAATCCAGTGTTTTTCATATCACTTTTATTAGATGGTGCTAAGTCAGCAGATCCACCCATTAAGTTTGGTATGAATGATGTTAATCTATTTAAAACATCTCCTGATGATTGTCTAGTAGCACATCCTTTTTCAAATTTCCAGAATTCTTCGCTATTTAATAATTCATCAGTAACATCTAAATCATGCCATTTTTTATATTCCGCTGCTAATTCTGGATAAGCTTCTTCGTATTTTGCAAATAACTCATTCCAGTTTTGTTCAGCCTTTTCACCGTTAGCTATATATGTCTCCATATTAGTGTAAACATCTTGTGGTACGAAGAAGTCTCCATCTTCCCATTTCATTAATTCTTTCATTTCTTTTATGTTATCAACACCTAGTGGTTCACCATGAGCTTTAGCTGAACCTTGTCTAGCTGGACAACCATATCCGATTTGAGTTTTTACGATTATTATAGAAGGCTTGTTAGTTTCTGCTTTTGCTTCATCTATAGCTTTTGATATAGCATCTATATCATTTCCATCTTCTATATTTAAAACTTGCCATCCATAAGCTTCATAACGTTTAGCAACATCTTCTGTAAATGCTACGTCTGTATCCCCTTCTATTGTTATGTTGTTTGAATCGTAAAGTAATATTAATTTACCAAGACCTAATGTACCTGCAAGTGAAGAAGCTTCTGAAGATATACCTTCCATTAGACAACCGTCACCTGTTATAGCATATGTATAATGATCTACTATGTTAAATCCATCTCTATTGAATTTATCAGCAAGTTTTGCTTCAGCTATTGCAAAACCTACAGCATTACATATACCTTGCCCTAAAGGTCCTGTAGTTATTTCTACACCTTTAGTATGACCGTATTCTGGATGTCCTGGTGTTTTACTTCCCCATTGTCTAAATTCCTTTATGTCATCTATAGTTATTCCATATCCGAATAAGTGTAGTAATGAATATTCAAGCATTGAACCATGACCTGCAGATAATACAAATCTATCTCTGTTTTTCCAGTCAGGATTTTTTCCGTTGTGATTCATTTTTGTCCATAAAGTATATGCCATACTAGCAGCACCAAGTGGTAAACCTGGATGTCCTGAATTTGATTTTTGTATAGCATCAGCTGCTAGTACTCTAATTGCATTAATACATTTCACATCTAAATTGTTCATATATTTCCTCCATTAAATTAAAACGTTGCGATAAAACTAAGATAATTTTTCTTATTTTCCAAATGTAGCTTCCCAATCTTGTTTAAACTTTTCTATCCCCTGATCTGTTAAAGGATGTTTTAACATTTGGTTTATTACTTTTGTTGGAACAGTAGCTATATCAGCTCCAGCAAGTGCAGCATCTATAACGTGTATTGGATTTCTAACGCTAGCTGCTATGATTTGAGTATCTATATCGTGAACTGCGAATATTTCAGCTATAGTTCTTATTAAGTCCATACCTGGTGTAGATATGTCGTCTAATCTTCCTAAGAATGGAGATACGTATGTTGCCCCAGCTCTTGCAGCAAGTAATGCTTGAGTTGCTGAGAATATTAACGTTACATTAGTTTTTATTCCTTCTTTAGTTAAAACTTTTACTGCTTTTAAACCTTCACCAGTCATAGGTATTTTTACTACCATATTTGGATGAATTGCTGCAATTTCACGTCCTTCTATTATCATTCCTTCTGCATCATCACTATTAACTTCCCCACTTATAGCTCCATCAACTATTGATGCAATTTCTTTTATAGTTTCTTTGAAGTCTTTCCCTTCTTTTGCTATTAAAGATGGATTTGTTGTAACTCCATCTATTACCCCCATATCATTCACTGCTTTGATTTCATCAATATTAGCTGTATCTAAAAAAAATCTCATGTTTTAATCCTCCTTAACGTTTTCATATCTCGTAATTATTATAACATGTATTATTTCAAATTCTACAAAATATAATAATTTTTTATATAAAATATGATATAAACTTTATCTTTCTAATCTAATTTTTATAAAAAGTCGAAAATTGTAAATAGGTGTAACTTCTTAAAAAAATCACAATTTAGTTTTCTATTTACTTTTATATTTTAACTTTATCTTATACGTACTAATGTCTCCAGAATCTCTAGATATAGAATATTCTATTATTCTATTATTATCATCATAAGTAATCGTTCTTACTTCTTGAAGCGGACTTCCAACTTTAAGTTTTAATTTTTGAGCGTCTTCTTTTCCTGCTGCAATCACCCTAAATTCCTTATCTGCATAGTATATATTGATTTTATATTCCTCTGACATTGTTTTATATAGTGAAACAGATGAAAAATCATATTTATCTATATTTGAAAATATTGATGCTGGCACATAAGTCGTAATACACATGGCAGGACGTTCATCTATAAATCGTAATCTTTCCAATTCATAAACTTCTTTTTCTTCACTACTAAAAATATTTTTTAATGTATTATCTAATTTTATACATTTAATTGAAATTTCTTCTGTTCGTATGTCATGATTACTTTCTTTGAATGCTTCTTCAAAACTTTTTAAATTTCCTAAATCCCATGAATTGAGTTTTTCCCTCTCGACAACAAAAGTTCCAACACCTCTACGTTTTTCAATATAACCTTCTTTTACTAGATTATCAATTGCCTGTCTAACAGTTGTACGGCTCACTTCATAATTTTGTATTAATTCGTGCTCTGTTGGCAAGGCCTTATTTGGAGGGTATGTACCATCCTTTATTTTTTCTAAAAGTTTATTTTGTAATTGAAAATATAATGGTAATGGACTATTTTTATTTATCATATTTCTTCCTTCCTTAATAACAATACTTTAATTAATGATATCATTATCCCATTGATAAAACTTTTGGTCAAGAAAATAGGAATATATGTAAAGTATGTAGTTAATAAAATATTATAATATTAGAGTCATTTTTGTACGTTGTCATGATGTCATTATATCATATCTAATTAGAAATACAAGATTAATTAGAAAGTTTTCATTATTTACAACTAAATATGGTATAATACTAAAATGATATAAATAAAAAAATAAATAATGTTTATGAAAAGGTGAATTAAAATGGCAAAATTTAAATATGCATTTGATGATAATAAAAGATACCATACTTGGAATTACTATCTTAGAAATCATTTTGGTGAAAAAGTATTTAAAGTTTCTTTAAATGCTGGTTTTACTTGTCCAAATTTAGATGGTAAAATTTCAAAAGGTGGGTGTACTTATTGTAGCAATAGCGGATCTGGTGATTTTGCAGGAAACCCTGCAAGTCCATTAAGTGAACAGTTTGATGAAATTAAGGCTATGATGCACAAAAAATGGCCGAATGCTAAATATATCGCTTATTTCCAAGCTTACACTAATACTTACGCTCCACTAAATGTGTTAAAAGATAAATTTGAAGAAGCTTTATCTTTTGAAAATGTAATAGGGCTTTCAGTTTCAACTAGACCTGATTGTTTGGAAGATGATGTAGTTGATTATCTTGCTGAATTAAATGAAAGAACTAATTTATGGGTTGAATTAGGTCTTCAAACTATACACGATGTTACTTCAAAAAAAATAAACAGAGGACATGATTATAATACATTTTTAGAAGGACTTAAAAAACTTCAAGATAGAAATATCAAAGTTATAGTTCACATTATAAATGGTCTTCCTGGAGAAGATTACGACATGATGATGGAAACTGCAAAAGCAGTTGCAAAGATGAATGTAGATGGAATAAAGATACATCTACTACATGTTATAAAAGATACAGCTCTAGCAAGATCTTTAGAAAAAAATCAATTCGAACTTATGGATAGAGATGATTATATAAATCTAGTATGTGATCAACTTGAAATACTACCTCCTGAAATGATAATTCACAGACTAACAGGAGATGGTAAAAGAGATGAACTTGTTGGACCTATGTGGAGTCTAAAAAAATGGGAAGTTTTAAACGATATAGATAGAACTTTAAAAGAAAGAGATACCTATCAGGGAATTTACTATGATAAATAGTCATATATCAAAAAGAGACTATCACATATTTATGTGAAGTCTCTTTTTATTTTTCTATTCAATTTACTTGCTACATTCTGATATTGTTTCTTGTGTAGATTTTTCTTCATCACATTCTTCTTTAATTTCTTTGACTTCTTCAATCGCTTTAACAGCTATAAAAGTAGAAGCTACCATAAATAATACTCCAAATAATTTGACAATAGAGAAATCTTCTCCAAGTAAAGTCCACCCTATTATAACTGATAAAACAAGCTCTATTGATGCAATCACACCTGCAATCGATAATTCTACTCCTTTTAGTATTCCTTTAGAGTAAACAATATATGACATTGCAGTCGGGATTATACCTATAGCTGCTATATATACAAATACTCTTATATTATCTATTTTTGAAATAGTTTCAATTGGATTAATTCTAAAACACATAATAATTGCTGCTATTAAAAATGCATATGCACTCATAGTTATATTATCCATTTCTTTTAATGCATTTTTATTGAAAATAGGTAGCATAGCATAAGTTATTGCAGCCATTATACCAGCAAAAATACCCATTACATTTATACCTTCTATTTGAAGTTTGCCTCCTGTTACGGCTAAAAATGCACCTATTACACAGAATATTAATGATAATATCTTTATTTTGTTAATTTTTTCTTTATACACTATTTTAGAAAATATTGCTACAAATACAGGCGATACATAAAGTAATACAGCCGCCATAGATGCTCCTACCATCGATATAGAACTCATATATGATATATTAAATATTAATTGACATACTATACCGATTCCTAATACGTATAATATTCCTTTTTTAGTTATTTTAAACATTGTAGGCATAGTCAGCTTTCCATATATACTAATTGCTATAAATCCACCTGCCATTCTGAAAAATGCAACTTCTTCAGATGAAAAATTATAATCGCTAATTTTACTCACTAAAAAACCTAGTGCTGACCAAAAGATTCCTGCTAATAAAATATAAAAATATCCTATTTTATTTTTCATAATTTCTTCCTTAATTATAAGTAATAATGATTTTTATCCAAAAAATATAATTAGAGTGTAAAATATCCACACTCTAATTATATCAATTCAACAAAAAATAATCTTTTGGTAATGTTTTCTTACAATATTTCTATTTTATATGTTCTACATAGAAATCAACTAACATATCTTGTTTTATTTGTTTTGATTTTTCACTATAACCTAACTCTTCTAATATCTTAAATGCAAATTCTAATGCTGTAGCAGGCCCTCTACTAGTTATTATATTTTTATCTGCTACAACTATTTGATCTTCTAAATAATTTACCTTATCTCTACCTTTTATAAATCCTGGATATGATGTGCATTTTTTATCATCTAATAATCCGAATGCTTCTAAAGTTTGAGGTGCAGCACATATAGCTGCAACTATCTTTCCTTCATTATTAAATTTAACTGCCATATCTTTTACTCTTTTGTCTAATAAATTATCTGCACCTGGTAATCCTCCTGGTAAAACTATGGCATCGTATTCATCTTGGTTTATATTGTCTATTATGCAGTCAGATTTTATTATTATATCGTGAGTTCCCCTGACATATTCATCTTTTATAGAACATAAATCACATTTTAACTCAGCTCTTCTAAGTACATCTACAACTGATAGAGCTTCAATTTCTTCAAATCCATCAGCAACAAATACTAATATTTTTTTCATATCAAATTCTCCTTTACTATATATATATAAACTTTTGAGGTTGTAAAATTTTTATTTTCTTGTTATTATAATAATAAATAATTAAAAGTTACAACTATAATTTAATTATATAATTATTATATGGAAGGTGCAATTAATGATTTTAAATACACATTTAACAATTTCAAATGCCCTTATAGAAAATCTAGATTCGAGTAAATCGTTTTTCTTAAGTGAAAAGAATTTCATTTATGGTAATATCAAACCAGATATTACATCTAAATACGTTTTACATAAACATTATTTAAAAGAATCTTTCGATATGATAATCGAAAAAATAAAATCATTATGTAAATTATCATTAGATTTTATTGAAAAATCTTTTTCTGTAAGTAAGTTTAGTCAAGAATTAGGCGTTATATGCCATTTTTTATGCGATTTTTTTTGTGTACCACATAGTCAACGTTGGGAATTTTCCCACAGTTTTAAAAAACATGTAATCTATGAAAAAAACCTTCAATTAATAGCTAAAGATACTAATTTTAACAAAATAATTGAAAGAGATTCTTTACATCATACAAGCGTAGAAGAATTTTTTAACAAACTATACAAACAATATGTTAAAAGAGAAGATTTTGAAAATGACTTATTTTTTTCAACTTACATGTGTAATAGTGTTGTCAATTATATTTTAGATTGTATCTTGGAAAACACTATAAAATCTTATTCACTACAAATTTGTAGTTAATAAGTATATAAAATAGCAATATATAAGCTGGATGATATTAAACATCCAGTTTTCTTTTTTAAAAAATAAGGCCTCTTAATTATTTAAGAGACCGCAAAAATTATATTAGAAAGAGTTTTTAACTATTTAGCAGTGTTATGTTTTTGTTCCCAGAAATCTGCTCCTTTTATACCCAATTTAATTGGATCAAAACTTATTTCATCTCTCGGAACACCTGCCTTTAATTGTGAT
>CAMEPL010000055.1 GCA_945931665.1 uncultured Clostridium sp.
CCTTCTAAATCTAAATATTTTACTTTATCCCCTTTTACTATTCTCATTCCCTTATCCCCTTTTTATTTATCTTTTGATTTTAATTCAACACCTACACCGCCACCTACATAAAATGCTATGTCATATATGTAAGTAGCTAGTTGGTTTTTATCTATCTTCTGTGAGTCTAATATATCTTTTGATAACTCTCTTAACTGTCTAGCACTTTCATTATTGCACCATAGTTTTCTGTTAGCATCATTCCAAAGCTTCGCTAACTCTTCATTGGCTTTTTTAAGTTTCTCATTTTCTTCTTTTAATGAAAACATCTCATTTTCTAAATCAACTCTTTCAAAGTAAGACATTTCGCTTTTATATTCTAAATCCAAAACTCTGTCATATTTTTCTTCATAAGCTTTTTCCAATTTTTCATAATCATCATTCAATAAAAGACATTCTTTATTAAGCAAATCATATTTTTTTCTAGATACAAATAATTTCATCTTTAGTTATCTCCCCCTACTGCCTTACTTTACTGATTTATATTTTCTCTATACATTTCTAATTCTTCTTTAAAAGCAAATGTTTTGTGATAATTACAAGATTTATGTTCCATACAATGACCTCTATAAACACAATCTGCTACACAACAACTTACTAAAGTTGGGTTTATTTTATTCAACTCTTCTAAAGCCATATTCCAAGCTTTTACAGTATCTTTATCTGCACAATTGCAAAGTCTTTTTCTGCTTATAGTTATAATTGCTTGTGCATTAGCTACCATTTCATATAAAACTGGATCTGTTTGTTTTCTTTCACTTCTGTCAATTCCAGTTCTATCACTTCTTTGAGTCGAGAAAAAATGTTCAACTCCTATTTTATGCCTAGCAAAGTGCATACCTATACAATATGGAATATCTTCAAATCTAATTTTATACCATTGATTTCTAATAGGACTATGTTCGCATAAATATAATTTTCTCATATATTCATCTGATACTTTTTTATCTCCGCCATTTAAGCCTATTGTAGTCCTAGCATAGTCTGCTATTTCTCTATTAGTTCCCATTAAATGAGTTACGGTTATTTTCATAATTACTCCCCCTTAGATATTTCCATTATTGCCAATACACTGTAGTTAGCTAAATCTATAAGTGTATCTTTTATACTTTCATCATCCACATTAATATCAACTATTCCATTTTTAGCCTCTGAAATCTGCTTATTTAAGCTTTTAAGCCTATTTAATTTATCTTCTAGTCTTATACATACACTTGTTAGTCCATACTCTTGAAATTGCTTAGAAAAGCTATCTCCATAGTTTTTATTTTTTATTTCATATAAATTAAACATTTCATTTGTTATTTCTTTAAAAGGACTTGTTTTCATAACTCTTGATCCCCCCTACTATCTAAAATGGTATTTCATCCTCATCAAAATCGTTAAATTCTTCTATCTTATGTTCATTATTTTGCTTATTTTCAGTATTAGCATTAGAATTTCCTGCTAAAAACTCTAATCTATCAACTTTTACTTTAGTAAATGAACGCTTTTCTCCGTCTTTTTCATAATTATCAATGTTTAACTCGCCTTCTACTAATATTTGTTTTCCCTTAGTTACATATTGGCATAAGTTTTCAACGTGCTTCCCAAGTTGTTCGCAATTTATAAAATCAACTTTTTTATTATTTTTATCCTTTTGATATGCTCTTTCTACTGCTAAAGAAAAATTCATTTTAGGTGTAGAAGTAGAAGCTATATAGTTAAGTTCTGCATCCCTTACTAATCTTCCAGTTAAAATTACTCTATTCATATCTATTTACCTTCCTTTTCTGCTAGAAATATTGCTATTTTACATATTAAATAACACCCTATTATAAACTTTATCAACTTAATCATTTTACTAACCCTTCATATTTCTTCATAAAATATGCTTTAAATTTCATATGTTCAGCTTCTGACCAAAATTTAAGAGGTATACCTATTTTATCTTCCCATTTTTTACTCTCTTTCAAGAAATGTGGCATAAGTATAACACTATTAAATTTAGCTTTCTTTTCTGCTTCTTCTTTTTCTATCAAGCTTTTAAAAGTTTTGTTAGCACTTTTATACATATATTGAGTGAGTATATGCAGTAAGTTTTTATTAAAATCAACTTCTACAGATACAACTTCATCACCTTTGCTACAAACTATATGATTATATATAACATCAGCTACACTTGTTCCCATTTTCCCCCTCCTTATTCAATATTTTATCTATAAGTTTTTTTATATACTTTCCAAATTGTTTTTATTAAATCTGCTTTACTCATTCTCGATTTAATTGCATATTCTTCTATTTCTTTTTCAATTTCACTCCCTAGATCAATGCAATTTAAACCTTTATTGATTAACTTACACATCATGTAATTAATACTTCTTTCTTCAACTTCTGAAATATCTTTAACTTTATCAAACATTTCTTCATCTATTCTTAATAAAAAGTTTTTCTTCAATTAAACACCTCCTATGATGTCAGTAATATCATATTGATATTATATTAATATTATATCATAAATCTACAATTATATGTAATTTATACATAATTTATTACAATTTTCATTCGCCTTATTTTGACAATAAAAAAGACTAGATAAAATCTAGCCTATTTGTTTTACGTATTAATGTTTTATACCTAATGCTTTAATTATAAAATTATGTATTTCATCTGTTTCACATAATACTAAAACCCTTAAATGCTCTATGCCTAACATTTCAATAGTAGCCTTAGCAACATCTATACTATTAACATTGACTTTAGTATTAAAGTCGAATTTTCTAACCTTATAATCTTTATCTGAATAAGAAATATAATGCTTTGTACCTATTCTATATACTCCATCACCTTCATTTACTATTTCAGATGCTTTGATTTTTGAGCCTTTCATCATAGCTTCTAATGTATTAACTAAACTAATTAATTGTTTTCTAGTCTTTACATTTTTAAATTTTTCTATAGTGTCATTATTTTCAAAGAATTTCTTTAAACTCATTATTTTGGTTTCTGATATATTGCAATCTTCAAATTTCTTATTTATACCAGGTATTTTATTTTCTAATTCTAATAAAAATTCTGCTGTTTTAGCTTTATTAGCACTTACATTAAGAGTTTTTTCTATTATCTTTATAGGTGGCATGGTTTTATCGATAATTGTTTTCACTTTATCTTTTTCTTTTTTCCAATATTTTTTATCAGATTCAGATTTAGCATCTTGTATTATTTGATTTATTTCCATTTCTCTTTTTACAGCTTTATCATAATCTTTTAAAGCTTTTTCTTCATTTTCTCTAGCCCCAGGATTTTTTAAATAATACAGTTCTTTTTCTTCTTTTAAGAATTTCATTATTTGGTATGCTGTAAACTGATTTCTAACTCTATTTTCATGTATAGTTTTCATTCTATGAGATACATATTCATCTAAATCATCTTTAAATTCTGTATCATCTATAGTTGCAAATATAGTTTTTCTTAATAACCTTCTGCAAGCCACTAATCTATGATACCCAGCTATTAACTTATATCCATTTTCTTTTTGAGCTACTAATATAGGTTCTAATAATCCTTCTTTTTCTATACTATCCATTAAGTTTTCGATATTGGATTCTCTTTCTTCATCAATAAAACTTTGTGGTATAAACACTTTTTCTATAAGTATTTCTTTTACTATCATTGTCATTTCTCCTTAGTCTATTTCTTTATCTTAGAATATATTTCAACACCATTTACTAATACTACAAGTGTATCAGCATTAGGTACAGTATTGATAAGTTCATTAATTTCATATAAATCATCTTCATTTAGTGAAAATTCTGTTTTAGGGTTTTCTTCCTTTTCAATTATCTTAGGCATAACTTCCTGCAGTTTTTCTGCAAATTCTATAGGACTTTCTATCTGATCAATTTCTTTTTTGACCTCATTATATGCTTTTTTAAATAATGTATTTTTGTTTTTAGTAGTTTTCATTTTTTCTAAGGTATCTAAATGAATATCAACAGCCTTTTTAACTTCATCAGACTTTTTACCTTTAACAATTCTAGTAAATGTGTGTTGACTTATTTTATTTGCTTGTAAAAAATCTTTTTTGTATTCAGGTATTATTGAACCTATTTTCACTTTATCCCTTATATATGCAGGACTAAGTCCTGTTTTTTCTACTGTGTCCTCTACAAATGTTTTTACATTACTAAAAGCAGCCTTTGTGTCTTGTGTTATTTTTTTATCATTCTTAGAATTCCTATTTTTATTAACATCTTTTATTTTATCTATACCAGTACAACCAGGATTTAATTTTTCATATGCTATTTTCCTTCTGTTAAGTAAAAATGATTCTTCAATAAAATCAGCAGTTCTTCTTACTAAATTTTCATCAACCTCCATAAGAACTAATCTAGTATCTTCATCTTCATCATTGTCATATTCTCTAGGAATAATATTACAAGGTATTGTTTTAAAGCCTAATTGTTTACAAGCTGTATACCTATGTTCTCCACCTATAAGCAGATATTTATTTCCTCTTTCTTGAACAGCTATTGGAGTTATTAAACCTATTTCTTTTATAGATTTCTTTAATGTGCTAACTTCATCTTCTTTTAGTTTCCATAATCTTTCATCTGAAACAACTACATCATCTATATTAATTTCTCTTTGTAGCGTCATCAAATCCCCTACTTTCTTTTATTTCTTGCTTAACTAAATTTAATATATAATCCCTCATAGGTATATTTAATTCTACAGCTCTAGCTTTTATCATTGTATGGTCTTCCTGCTTAAACATTAAAGTTAAACCTTTCTTTTTAGGGTATGCCATATTATCACCTCCGATTTATATTACTTTAAATATATAAATATATCAATATGTAAATTTTACCAATAAAAAGAACTGCTATTTTAATTCTAGCAGTTCCCTAACAAATTCTATTTCTTTTATTATATTATCTCTCTCGTGCCATATTTTATATTTGTGAGCCTTTACAAATTCCCAAGTATAGTTGTTATCACTAGCCCATTTTTCAGCTTTCTCGAGTCTATCTATTAGCTTTTCATATTCAAGTAAAAGTTTATTTTTTTCAATAGCTTCACTTGTCATTTGTTTATCTACTCCTTTTTTTCATCATTGCCCCTCGTAACAGCTTGATAGTTAGGATGTTGTGGATTTTTAATGCTTAACTTTCCAGTACATTTTTTATCTCTGTTTAAATTATCTATTAAGCAAGTTTTATGATATATGCAAGTTTTATTACTGCATTTACTATTCATTATTTAATCCCTTTCTTCTTCCATTTATTTTTCATTTCCAATTCTTTTATATATTTGTCAAATTCTTCTTTACTCATGCTAATATTTTTAACTTCAGTTTCTTTATATGCTTTTTCGTATGTATATTTAAGTTCGTTATCTATATTGTGCCCCCATACTGATTTCACAATTAAACCTCCTAACATAATCTCTCTTTCAATTCTTGATTTTCCTCTAACAATAAAGCGATTCTATCTCGTTGCATTTTCATTAACCAATTAGTATGTTCTTCTCCGTACCCTTCTAAACTCCTTATTTTTGTATTTTTATTATCTATATCTTTTTCAAGTTGATCAACTTTTCTTTTAAGTTTTAAAACTTCAACTGTTTCATCAACTTTATTTTTAGATAGCATATCGTTTAAATTCTTAGTAATTTTTTTAACTTCACTTTCTTTAAACAAATCTAAACAATATTCAAGCTTGTTGTATATAAGTTTAGATTTACTTAGTATCAAGTCTAAATCCATATTTTCTATATCTTCTAACGTAATCTCTATTTCATAAACTTGGTTTAAGTTACAATTACTTAATATATCTTTTAATTTATCTTTATCTTTTTTATTTTTATAACATATCTCATAAGCTACATAATAATTCCCCTCTAACTTAAAAAGTAAGTCTGGTCTATATTTATTCGTAACTGAATATTCATTTTTTCTTTCTATTACTTTCAACTTTTCTTCTCCGTATAAAGTTAAATTGTTATAATTCAAATCTATCTTATGCTTATTTACATTTACACTTTCAACATTTTCATATATATATTGCTTAACCAATTTGTGTATTTCACTTTCCCCACCACACTTAGTATCAGACTTATGAGCTAAATGTTTGATCATTACTTTACCGTCTTTTAAAATTAATTCCTTTCCACATAAAGGACATATAAGAGTTTGACCTTTATTTATATCCTTTACATGAGTTAATTTACCTTCTATGATTGCAAATGGATTCTTCAATTCATTCATATTTATTTCCCCCAACAATTTAAAAGTTACTATTTATTTTTAAAAAGTTACTATCACTACGCTTTAAATAGTAACTTAAAGATGTAGCATTTCCAATACTTTGAGTGTTACGGTTACTTAGGTTACTAAAGTTACTATTTTTTTGCTTTAGCAGTACATTTTTTTATTTACATATGAAGTTATTTAAAACTTTCTTATAAAGGGTACTACTTATTATTTATAGTAACTTTAGTAACTTTAGTAACTAATAAAAATATATATAGCATTTGCAATAGTTTCACATGTGTTTCACAGTTACTATTTAGGTTACTATATAGTAACTTTTTAGTAACTACATAGTAACTTTGATTTTACAGGGCTAAATTTCTTCCCATTCCGTTTCACTTTCTATTTCATTACTTGGAACTAAAGTCTGCATATCTAATCCTTTAAGCTTCTCTTTGCTTAAAAAATAACATCTTCTACTTTTGCCATCTAATTTAACTACTTTGTAATAGTCCTTATTTTCTCCTTCTATATACTTAGATTTAGTTATCATTCCTGTAAAAGTCTTTAAGTCTAATTTTAATATTTTACCTCTGCTCTTATAATAGCTTTCAAGCACAGGATATATCGCTTTAAAGTCAAATTTCAAATACAGGCTATCTTGTTTATAATGAACTCCTTCTACTATTGCATATTGACCTATTCCACTTGCTAAATCGTCAATAGCTTCTAGTATTTCATCATATATTTGTTTAGTAGCATATTCGCCATCTAATACGTTTTCTTTTAAGTTTTGATATATTAGTTTAGAAACAATTTCTTCGTCCTCTATGCCGTCTGTATTGCCTCCTATCGACTTTATAACTGTTTTGATAACTATATATCCTAACATTGTATTGTTAAAAGTTGCTTGAATACGGGGATGAAGCTTTTTATCGTTCTTAAATGTATTTTCTATTCCTTCTAAAGTCTTTATTAATTTATCACTATCCCAATAGTTTAAAATATGCAAATATATCTCCATACCTAAGCTTTTTAAAGCTGATTTACCTTGTTTTGTTATAAAGTAATTACCATGTTCTATATGTTCATCTGTCATGTCATTACAACTAAACCAAACTATGTTGCATCTGTTTTTTAATGCGGTTTCGTCTAATATTTCTTCTCCTGCGATTATTAAACTAGAATTATATTTATATGTTTTAAAACCTTGATTTTGAGTTCCTTTAACTACTGTAGATTCTCCTGTTATACTTCTGATAGTATTAGATAATAATTGTCTTTTATATTCTCCTGCTTGACTTGGTTTAACCTCATCTATAATTGTAGTTAAGTAAGTATCATTTAAAGCTCTCAATAGACCATGTGGCATTATAGAACTAAATACCATTGTATCGTTATCTAAATTCAATAATGGTCTAGTTATATTATCTATAGTAAATGATTTACCACTTCCACTTTCCCCAACATACGAAGTTACATGAACGTTAATACCTTGAGATTGTCTGTATAAACTATTAAACATATTAGCAACTAAGCTTCCTATAACGTTATAACAGTTCTTAGCAGTATTCCAATTAAATAAATGTTTTTGGAGTTCATTGCATTGCTTTTTAGTAAGCCTTTCCGTATCATTAAAATCTATTAAAGTTAAATGATTATCTGCTTTGTAATTTTTATCAATGCTGCCACTTTCAAGTAATGCACCACTTGGTGTAACTAACATTTTTTTATTATCTATTTCTCTAATTCCTGTTATTAAATATTCATTTCTTTTTTCTATTAAAAAATATTTATTTACCCACGCTTTAAGCATATTCAAATCTTTAGGCTTCCCGTCAAAGAAAAATCCCATATTCATAAAACTATTGAAGCTTTTAGGATCTAAGAATAATTTATTACTTCTAGCTTTTATTTTTCTAGTTTCATTAAGATTATTTTTTATTACAAACTCAACCATTTCCTCGTCTGTATCAATATTCTCAACTCTAACTAAGCTTATTACATTGAAATTTGTTAAATATATCTTAGTTTCTATTTGTTCACCTTCAACTTCTTTTACAAACGTTTTATATACACCTTTTGAATCTTGTTGTAATTCGTGAATATTATTTTGGTCTAAAGTTCTATTGATTATATCAATTATAAGATTTCTTATATCTTTGCTTGTTAAACCTTCATTGAATTTTTCTTCTATAAAATCTGATATATCTTGTTTTGTATCTTTTTCAAAGTGTATTTCTTTTATAAATGGAACTTTAAAGCTTTTAGTTATAGGCAATAATCTTTTTTTAATATTATTTAAGTGTATTCTCCCAGCTTCATCGTTATCGTGTATTACTATTAATTTAGAATTTATTAAAGGTGATAAGACATTATTATTTACACTATTTATTTCTCTGCAAGTAGTAGCAGTAAATCCTATTCTTTGAAGGTTTAAAGCATCTTTTTCTCCTTCAACTAGAAATATATCTTTATTTTCTTGAATACTTTTTACTACTCTTGGCATATTATATATTAGGTTTATTTTTTCTGTTTTATAGTCAAGCTTGTAGTAGTCCCCACAGTCTACTATATTTGCTTGGCTAAATTGTTTTTTGCCTGTATCTGTATTTTTATATTTGATTCTTGCTAATACAGGTAAATCGTCTTTATCGTGATAAAAGTAAACATCTTCTAATTTAAAACTTTCATCTGCATACCATGTAGCATTATTCTTTTCTATCCATTCTTTTAATTTATCTAGTTTGGTTTTTTCTATTGTATAATTAAGTCCTAGTATTTCTATCGCTTTTTTAACTGAATCTAGTACAGTCAAACCTTCTTTATGTCTTATGAAGTCTATCAAATCTCCACTTTCCCCACAAGTACTGGTAAAACACTTGTATTTTCCACCTTTAATTGATAAACTTGGATGCTTGTCGTTATGGAAAGGACACTTCGATTTGTTTTTTAATATGTTGACTCCATAATATTCCATGATTTTTTTTAAGTTTTCACTATCTGATTTTAATATCTCGATAGCTTCTGATATTGATATTTGCATATTTACCCCCCCTCGTATGATCAATCAAGTAATTCATCATAACTGACCTGTAATATTTTTTTAATTTCTTTTATTTCTTCTATTGTAAATTTTCTTTTCC
Organism: uncultured Clostridium sp.; assembly: GCA_945931665.1. Lineage (GTDB taxonomy): Bacteria > Bacillota > Clostridia > Peptostreptococcales > Peptostreptococcaceae > Intestinibacter. The sequence continues at coordinate 9,418 of CAMEPL010000055.1, forward strand.
CTGTTTCTTTAGCTGAATAAGTTTTCTGGCTTATGTTTAAAAGATTAGCCATTTCATGTTGAGTGAAGCCTTTTATTATCCTATACTCTTTAATTTTCAAACGACAACCCCCTTTTTTGATTGTTGTAATATTATTATAGCCCACTTACTACGTTTTGTAGTAAAATATCGTTCTCTTTATTACGACAAAAAAGACCATATTTCTATAGTCTTGTAATTTAGTTTCCATTAAAAACTTTATTTTAATAGTATTTATTTAATCTCTGTCTACAATCTCTAAAACCAATGATGTTCCTTTGTTTTCACCCAAAACATCAAACCCAATTTCACCTAATTCATTAACAAATTCTGATATTAATTCTTGTAACCTTTCGAACCTATCCATACTTCCTCCTAATCATTTTACCGACCTCGGCAATATGATAACTCCCTTTAAAATTTTGATTTTAACTAAATATTTTTTAGATATTCTCTAGCTTCATAATATAGAATATCATGGATAATTCTGCCACTATCCTTCTTATCACAATAAACTAAATTTACATTATATCTAACTAATAAACTTTCTAACATAGCAACAAAAGATGAAGGGTTTACTTTAGAAGCTTTATCATATCTAAAATGTTTACTAGAATAAATTTTACTGTATAAGTCTGACTGCTCAACTAATAAATAAATCTTTATACCTTGCTCGTACCCACGCTTTAACTCACGCTCAAATCTATTAAGTCCTTCTTGATCTTTACTATCTTTATCAAATAAGTTTGAACAAAGTTCATTAAGTCCTTGCTTTCTTTCTATTACAACCTTATCTTTAAAATTAATTTGTTCTCCACTTGGTAACTGTACACATATAGTATAATCTCCAACTTTAAGCCCTTTTTCTTGAACATAATATTGTACTGGATCACTATATTTGCTTTTTATCCCTCGGTACATATCATGGTGGCTAGGTTTAAGTTCAAAGCCTTCTTCAAATTTAGTTAGTATGTGATTTACAGACTTTTCTCTGCTGTCTACAATAACCTTATACTTGCAACGTTTTATATCAATTCCTTTTTTGTCCCCCATTTTATGCCCCCTTAATTGCTTCTATAATACTTTACAGCTTTACATATTAAATAAAACACAAATAAATCAAATCCTACTGTCATTAAAATTAAGTCATTAAATATATTCATTTTATTTCTCCCCTCATAATGCAAATAAGGGCAATTAACCCTTATTTACCAACTTTACCAACTTCCCCAACCATTATTATCATCTAAATCATACATCGTTAATCCGTAACTCTCAACATTTTCATCTGTCCATGCTTCATTAAATGAAGTTCAAGCCCCTACTTTTTTAGCTTCAAGTCCTTCTAATTTAGCTTTTAATGTCATATAATCTTTCATTGATATATCTATTACATTATTCTTATAATCCCTTTTAGAAGCTTTTTCAACAATATCATCACTATAGCCTTTATCATTTGCTATTTTATAAAGTGCTTTTACCATAGTTTCTGTAACCTCTCTTTTACTTGATTGAGTTTTATTACCCATTCTAAAACATTCTTTTCCTTTACTATCAACTATAACTAGCATATTTATTTCTCTATCATCATTGTAGCCTATTTCTTTAACTTCAAATTTTTCGTACTTACTATAACCCATTGAAGCTGGTATCCATATAAAAGGTGAAGTATATAATTCTCTACCTATTCCCAAGTTAAAACACGCTCTTTTAAAACTATCCGATACTTGCCCTTTTTCTTTTTCTGTATTACTTTCAGTTCCTACGTCTTGCTTACTTATCCAGCAATTCTTTTTTTCACTCCATACTTTTACTGTGCAAAATAATTTACCGTCTATAAGCTGATGTTCTCTTTCCCAACCGTCAAACCCAAATACTTCATCAAGTATTCTCATATCAACTCTAGCATCTTTGTAAAGTAACAAACTAATTCCTTTACCTTCTTTAAAAGTACCTATTCTGCACTCTATTTCATTAGCTTTTAGCAATCTTATATCCATATTTAATACCACCTTTATATATTTATTTCCCCTTGTAATAATCTATATCTTTTAAAATATCTTCTATTTTAGCTTGTAAACCCTCTAAAAAGTAATCTTTGTTTCTATATTCATTATAAACTTTCTTGTGCTTCTTATCAGCTTCTAGCCCTTCAAAATTAGTCCATATATTTTTACTTTGTTTTAAGTATTCTTCTTGAAGCTTTAACCTTTCATTTTTAATAAAATCTAATTCCTCCATGAAGTCCTCCCAACTGGTTAAAGTAAAGGCTATATAAAATAGCCCATACTTTCTATTTTTCGTTCTATTTCTTCTTTTTCCTCTTTATTATCCCAATAAAAATCAAGTGCTTCATATAATTCTTTTACTTCTTTGCAATCTTCACAATTGCAAGTTTCCCAATACCCAGTACACATTTTATAAACCTCCTTTTAAATCTCTTTCATTCATTTTCTCATATTCCTCTTGCTCAAAATCTTCATAGTCTAGGGGAGTTTCTTCTACTCCCTCAAGACTTTCCATTTCCCTTATAAAAGCTTCGCTATCAAACTTATACATAAGCTTCAACCCCTTCATTTACAGCTTCCACAAAGCACCCTTTTTCTATAAGATTTATAGTATTTAACTGACCTTTTAAATACCAAATTTCTTTTTCGTAATAATCAATTCTTCCACTAAGTGCATAATCTCCACAATTACCTTCTAAAAATTCATTTCTCATTTCTTCAACTTCTTTTTCTTTTTTTTCTATGTCTTTTGCTATTTCCTCTTTCCATTGTTTATTTATCTCTATTTTCATTTCCAATACCTCCAAATTTTATTTTCTCTTTCCCTTGTTTCTATATTTATATTATATCACAAATGTATCTAAAAGATACATTTTATTTAAAAAAATATTTGAGAAATTATCGACAAACTTCTCAAAATCATCTTTTTATAAACTTTCATCTAAATCAATTCCTAAAGTTTCTTTTATTTTTTCTTTTTCTAATTTTGTAAATTTAACTTCACCTTTTATTTTTCTATATAAAGCTAATCTTTTTACACCTAAAATTTCCTCTGCAAAACTTTGCATTGTATATCCTTTTTTCTTTATAGCTTCTTTTATATTCATCTTGCACCTCACAACATTTATAATACATATTATATCACAAAGTTATCTAAAAGATACATAAAAATAAAAAAATATACCTCCATTTAGGAAGTACATTTTCAAGTCAATAAAATTTTACAAAATCTTAGAGTTTAAAGTGTTATACCCCATTTAAATTTTATTTGATACATACATTGGTAATATAATTATAACACATTTAAAGATATTTTTCTAAGATGGAGTTAAGCTTTTCTAATTCCAATTTACTAAAATTGATTTCACCTTTTAATTTTCTTCTTAGGCTATTATAAGTTATGTCTAACTGTTCAGCTATCCATTTCTTTTTTAAACCACTTTCTTTTATAGCTTCATTTATTTTCTCATTCATGTTTGCACCTCTAAGCTATCATCTGGAATATTGCATATATTAAAGCAATTATTAATATATAAGTTAAACATCCCCAGTAAGGAGTGCTATTTTCAACTTGTTTTTTAATAACTTGATAAGTTTTCCATTCCTTTTCTTCTAACTGGATCGTTGGCTTATCTCTTGATTGACCTAATTTATTATATTTAGGAGAATATTTTGTTATATAATAAGTTTCATAAATTAAAGCATCACTTTCGGTCTTATACTTCTGATATTCTATTCTTGCTACAGATTTATAGCAAACTTTATCAAGATGACCTTTACCTCCAAAGTGTTGTGCCATTCTTTTATTTATATCTACAGTTTTACCAACATAAATTACATTTCCATTAATATCTTTAAATCTATAGCAATATGAAACCATTTAAAATACCTCCTAATTCCTTAAATAAGGTTTTAACATTTTATCCATTTCATCTTCATCTATATACATTATTTGCACTTCTCTTATTCCATTTTTATTTTTAACTTTACATCTACCAGTTACAGTTATATCTTGCAAATCTTGATTTTTACCCATTAAAGTATTACTATCTGTTTCATCAAATGTCTTAAACCCTATCACTTGAGGACAATTCATTTTGCATTTACCTATCGTATCTTTTGTAGCATCTTGCCCTCCTAATATAAAATAAATTCCATATTTTCTGCACTTACTCATTATTCTATGAAGTTCTGTTTTGCATTTACTATCTACTGATAGCTGTACTAATTCATCAACTATAACTATTATATAACTCATTTTTTTATCGTATTTTTTATTATAATTAATTACATTCCTGCAATTACATTCGTCTAATATTTTAGATCTTTCTTTCATCTTGTTATCTAAAAACTCAACTATATCTAAAAAACCCTTGTTGTCAGTTCTTACCTTTTTAAAATTTTTATATTTCCTAAAGTAATATATATCACTTTCTGCACCGTCCCAACCTAAGAAGAATACTTCTCTTTCTGTATAAGTTTTCATTAAGCTTGTTATTATAACATTTAATAAATTAGACTTTCCTCCGCCAGTCATACCTCCTATTAATATATGACCATCTAATATATCTATTATTTCTTTTTCTTTATTCATGTTATAACCTATACAAATTTTTAAACCTTCTTTTTCTCCTTCTGTAAATGTATATTTAATTTTATTTAAATCAATTTTCTCGCTTTCAGATTCTTCAACTGGTATATATTCATATTTAACTATGTTTTCTACTTCAATAACTTCATCATTTGATTTATTAGCTTCATAAACTATTTTACTAGCATAAGCAATTAACCCACCTATTGCCCCAACTAATAAACCTTCAATTAGCATAGCACTCGCCCCTTTATTCTGCTACAATATAAGAAAAATATATTATAAAGAATTTATATAAAAATGATAAAAATATTAGTAGTAATAGTAGTAATAATAGTAGGTGAGGAATTATCCCCACCTTTATTTTTTACTTATAGGTTTTAAAGAAATTACCACATCTGATACATCTACATAAATAATAAGTTTCAGTTTCTGATACTATTTCATACTCATAACATTCATAACAACCTTTATCCCAATTCATTAGAAAGCACCTCTTTTCTTTGACACTTCAAACCCTCCACAAGCTTCAACTGCTGTAAATTCATAATCGTTGATTAATATATCTTTTAAAGTGTAAAAGTCATTTTGTGCTTCTTCATTAACCTCTAAACATATATTTCTAAAATCTCTATAACTCATATTATCTTTGTGAGTTAATATAGCTAATATTTCATTTTTATTTTCAAGTGTATATATTTTCATTTTTAATCCCCCTTAATAACGTTTCGTTACTTTAGTATATGCTAACGTTATGTTTTTGATACACAGATATATTAAAAAATAAAAAAAGCTATAGAAAATTAATCCTACAGCTTCGCAATATTCCATTAAAAACTTTATTTTAATGGAATTAACTTATATCACTTAACTCTTTTACTAATTTAGTAATTTTATGACATATATCCATTTGCTTTATATGTCTTTCATCGTCACCTTCATACCTACTTTGTAATCCATGAAACCCTATAATATCTGAATAAGTTAAACACAATTCTTCACTATTTATTTCTATCATTCCATTTAAACGACCATTTGTTTCATCATACATATCTATAACTATTCTTTTCATAAATATTTCTCCTATCCTCTTAAAAGTTTTATTTTAATGAGAACTAACTTCTGTTATTGTGTACCATTCAATTAATTCTCTTTTAACACCCATACAACCAAATACTATTATATCTTCTTTATTTTCTATTCTATGAGATATAACTTCAGGCATATCTATTACTTGATTTCCAACTACACTTATTGTTTCTCCACTTGTTAGCCTTACAGTTAATAGAAGTTCTTTAGTATTTTCAAATTCAAATATATCTTCTTCCATATTATCACTTCCTTTAAAATTTTGATTTTATTTAAACCTAAAATGGCAATAATAAATCTAATAATTTTTCTTTATGCTCCTTACAAAGATATACTCTATTCCCTAAATCACTTGGCTTAGTATCTTCTGTAAAAT
>CAMEPL010000056.1 GCA_945931665.1 uncultured Clostridium sp.
ATCTCCATTTATCGCTAAAATAGCATTATTAGAAGTTGCTATATCTGAAGTTCTCATCATTAGGTTTATGTTGACCATCCGCATCTACAGTAACAATACATTCTGTTTTCTTCAGATTATTCTTTATATATACTAATCCAGTCTTAATAGCTGATCCCTTCCCCTTATTTTCTTTATGTTTAAGTACTATAGCGTCTTTTTTTACTTGTTCGAAAATTTTTTCACATTTACTACTACTTCCGTCATTTACCACTATAATATTTGCATCTAAAATTTCCTCAAGTTGATCAATAAGCTTTATAATTTTATCATCTGGTTCATATGCCGGTATAATTATACTGATATTTTTATAGTTCATAAATTTTCCTCCTTTTATTATCTTTTAGTAAAGTTTAAAATATTATCCTTAAAAAAAACTCAAATATATAACTAAATATTTCGACAATTCAATCAATAAAAAAGAAGTTATCTCACATATATGAAATAACTTCTGTACAAATCTAAATTAAATTTTTATTATCTTAAAAAGAAATAATAAACTAAAAGTATTATACCAAGTACAATTCTATACCATCCGAATACTTTGAAGTCGTGTTTCTTTATGTATCCCACAAGGAATTTGATTGCTAGTATTGATACGATAAATGCAACGATACTTCCTACAGATAATATTAATATTTCAAATCCTGTAAATACAAATCCAAATTTAACCAATTTAAGTAAACTAGCCCCAAACATAACTGGTATTGCTAGGAAGAATGTAAATTCTGCCGCTACTTCTCTTGATACCCCTATTAATAATGCACCTAATATTGTTGCCCCTGAACGTGAAGTTCCTGGAAAAACTGCTGCTATAACTTGGAATAATCCTATTATCATAGCCATTTTGAAAGTTAATTGATCCATATCTTTTGCTACAGGAGTTTTACCTTTATTATAGTTTTCAACAACTATAAAGAATATACCAAATAAAATTAGCATTATCGCTACAGTTTGGAAGTTATAAAATAACTCATTAATCTTATCATCAAATAATAATCCTATAACTGCTGCTGGTAAACATGCAACAATTACTTTAATCCACATTACTATTATACTCTTTTGTACAAATGGTTTCTTTTTAAATGAAAAAGGGAAAATCTTTTTCCAATATAAAACTACTACCGCCATGATTGCACCCAATTGTATAACTACAAAGAACATTTCTTTAAATGCAGGAGACATATTTAGTTGTAAAAATTCATCAACTAAAATCATATGTCCTGTACTACTTACTGGAAGCCATTCTGTAATCCCTTCGATTATACCTAGAATAATGGCTTTCACTATTTCGATAAATTCCATAATTCACCTCTCACTACTTTTTATTTATTTTTTATTTTTCCATTAAAATATCCTGCTTAAAACAGGATATTTTGTTTACTTATAAAAATAAGTCTTTTAAACATATAATAGTATATCATTAATAATGTATTATTTTTATTACAAATAATTAACTTTTTAGTCTATAAAAGTTACTACATCTTCTAATGGGACTCTTGGTGGTTGTGGTGCTGATAAGTCTTCTGGAACACCAACTGGTATTAACGCCATTAATTCTCCTTTTGTTTCATCACGGCCTATAACTTCATATATTTTATCTTTAGAATGTATTGGACCTGTCATATAACAAGCTCCATATCCCATGTTTGCAGCTGCTAATAATAAATTTTCTACTGCTGCTCCTATAGTTTGTACTTCTGGTTGGCTAGAAACAACCATATCATATAATTCTTTATATTCAGGTTTGTCTTTTAATATTTTGTATTCTACTGTTTTATATGGTTTTACATAAACTAAAATAAGAACAGGAGCATTTTTAAATACTGTATAGTATTTTAAAAACTTGCTCATATTAGTTTGATCTTTTTCATTATCTGCTATGTCGGCAATTTCCATATGTCTCTCCCCAACAACTTTAGCTATTTCTTCTATTTTAGCTTTATTTGTTATAACATCAAAATGCCAATTTTGTTGATGTTTTGCTGATGGAGCATAAGTTGCAGCCTTTAACATTTCGATTAAATCCTCTTTTGGAACTTCTTGTTCAGTAAATTTTCTGATACTCTTTCTCTTATATATAAATTCTAAATTTGTCATTCGTATATCTCCTTGCATCTAAGCTTTATATAATAACCAAATCTATTTTATACCAATTATAAATTTTTTACTATAATGTTTTAAAATTTTCCTTTATGATTTTATATAAATATCAAATTTATATTTAAATATTAAAGTTCAAATCTAGTTATATTTCCCTTTTCATCTTGTAAAGTTAAAACTTCTAAACCTGGGTAATTTCTAAACAACCACTTTACCTCTGTCATTGCTCTACTAACCTGTTGTTTATTCATCTTTTTAATAAACATACTATGTGTTATGTCTTGAAACTCCTTACTTGTCATATAATTTCTTATAAATGTATAAGCAATTGCATTTGGAATATTACTGACATTTCCTTTTCCCCTATTATATTTTTGTTTATACATCTTCATAAAAATACCTCCAATCTATATCCACGTAATTTATGACTTATATATATTTATTTTTATCATTTTTATTTTATGAACATAAATTTTTGTATATTAAAAAAACCTGTATGAGAAATCCCTCATACAGGTCTTATTGCCTTGATCACAAATTTTATTAAGATATTTTTCTTGATTCATCTAAATCAGTTTTATCTAGTTTATATTTTTGCCATCCTTTAAATGTAAATATCATCAGTGTAGTTACGTTTATTCCGCAAAGAACAAACATAAGTAAGTCTACTGCTTCAAATACTACGTTTGCACCAAATACTGCTAATGTACCTGCTGCAAATACTAATACTAAATATATTGCTATATTTGTGTTTATATGATTAGATTTGAATAATTTTGTCATATAGTAGTATGAACCTAATATTGTAGTTAACGCAGATAATACAGTAAATAATGAGAATACTATTAATCCGAAAACTCCTGTAACATCTTGTGCTGTTTCAAATAATTGAGTTAATCTTGTTATTGTATCTGCTGGGAATTGAATTATTCCATTACGCACACCATATGATGCAATATAAGAAGTAACTACTATAGATACAAATACTGTTACTATTGTTGGTATTAATGCTATCATAGCTGCTTCTCTAGGCTCTGAATCAGACTCTTGTGCTGCCATTGCTAAAGCACCTAAACCTGTTTCAGCAGTTTGAATTATCTTTTGCATACCTAATATAAATCCAAGTGGAACACCAAGCATTGCATTAACAGGGTTCATCATCCCTTGAAGCATTCCATTTAAGTAAGTTGGTATATATGATGATGTTTTTATTACGAATATTGTAAAGAATACGAAGTATGCTGCTACTGCAGTTCCTATCATATAAGTCATTGCATTCATAAATATCTCATGTCTCTTAGATAATACTAGTATAGCAACTACTATCATTACAGGTACTACGATAAATAAATATCTTTGCATGAAAGTAGTTTCTATTCCCATAAATTTAGATGCCACTATAGCACTAACTGAGTCTATACCACTGAATTGGAATCCACCAAATCCAAATACAGCTAATGCTACGAAAGATACAGCATAAACCATACCTAATTTTGGACTTACTAAATATGAAATATATTCTTTTGGTGTTTTACCCATTATTTTTGAGTTTAAAGTTTCTGAATAAGAAACTGGAACCATTATTAATGCCCCTATTAACGCCCATATTGCTAATGCTTCTATGTTATGTTGTCCAGCTGCATATAATTTTGATAATGCACCCATAACACCAACAACCGCTCCAGTACCAATCATAGCTCCAAGTGAAATCGCTGCTGGTCCTATAGCATTTTTAAGTTTTAATGTAGATGGATTTGTTGCTTGTTTTTTAACTATAAATATTGTTCTGATTGAAGTTATTGCACCTACTACCAGTATAAATGGTAAAAATATAGGCCATATTGTATCAGAAACATTAGTTATAATGTGTTCTAATTGTAATAAAAAATTAGCCATTTAATTCTGTCTCCGCTACTAAAAATAGTAGCTCTCCTTTCCACGTTATTTTCCTTTTTATGGGTATAGTACTTAATCCTTACTTATCGACAATAATTTACTAGACCCGACATTAAATAATTTTAACACATTTATTATTTATATTTCAATGAAATTGTGTAACCTTGTTAAATCCATTATTTCACATATATTTATTGTGGCTTGAAAGCTTGGTTTTTATGCGTTTATAGAAGCAAAATATCTCAAATTTTGATGTCTATCTGTATAATTCTTATTTTTTTATGCTTTTTCCCCTTGAAATTTCATACAAATATGTTATGCTAAAAACAACCAATTTTTATTTTTTTTAAATTTATATTTAATTAGTAATTTTATTTTGTTTTTTTTACGTCTATATTGCTTATTATTAGGTAATAATAAATAAACAATACTTATAAATAAAAAGGAGAAATAATAATGGAAAATACAAGTACTAAAAAACCATTTTTTTATGGTTGGGTTATAGTTGCGGCATGTATGTTAATCCAAGCTGTTCCTTATGGTATAGCAACAAACGTACAACCCCAATTTATTAACTTTGTAACTAGTGGAGAAGGATTTACACTAACTCAATTCTCTCTATTATTTACAATAGGAACAATAGTATCAGCAATTGCCTCACCTTATATAGGTAAAGTTTTATCTGATCCTAAAACAAATATAAAATTAATATACATTATAGGTTCAATCTTATCTGGTGGAGGATTTGCCCTATTTGCATTCGCTGGTGGTAACTTATGGGCTTATTATGGTATATCAGCTTTAGTTCAAGTAGGTACTGCTATTGTATCTGCTATAGGTGTTCCTTTACTTTTAAATTCATGGTTTAAAGTAAATAAAGGTTTAGCAATGGGACTAGCATTCTGTGGTAGTGGTATAGGAAATATATTCTTACAACAAATTGCTGCTAGATTACTTAGTAATCCAAACTACGGTTATGCAAAAGCATACTTTATATTTGGTATCTTCTCTGTTGTAGTAGCACTTTTAATTTCTATATTTATGGTTAGATTACCAAAAGGTCCAGAAGAATTAGCTGCCAATGTACCTAGAAAAAAAGCTGGACAAGAAGAAAATACAAAAACTACTTTAGTTAAATGGGGATATACTCTTAAAGAAGTAACAAAAATGAAATTATTCTGGGTATTAGCAGTTGGATTTATATTTGTAGGATTCTATGTAAGTGGTATGTCAGTACAATATACATCTTATTTATATAAATTAGGATTCAGTGCTACTTATGTTGCTAATATCGGTTCAATATTTGCATTCTTCTCTATAATAGGGAATTTATGTGGAGGAGTATTCTTCGATAAACTAGGTATTAAAAAGACACTTTTATTATCAGGTGTTATGGTTGTACTTTGTGGATTATGTTTAGTATTTATACCAGGTATACCTGCTTTAGGATATTTATTCGCAATACTTTTAGGAACAACTATATTTGCATATATAATTGGGCCATCTTATTTAACAGGTGCTCTTTTTGGTGATAGAGAATTCGGTACTATATTAGGTATAGTTCAAGTATTCTTTGCTATAGGTTATGCACTTGGTACAGTTCTTTTCGGATTAAGTGTTGATACATTTGGATATTTAACTTCTTGGATAATAACAACTGGTTATGTTGTTATCGCATATGCTTGTTTATTAATTGCCTCAGTTGGTATATTAAAACACAACAAGGAACAAAATGTTACTGAAACTAAAAAAATAGCTTAAGCATTATAGACAAAAAATGAAAAACTCTATGAATATTATCAAAATGTTCATAGAGTTTTTTATTTTTACTTTTTTTAGCAATTATTGACTTATTTCCATTTATTTCTATTTCGTAAAATGCTATACTTATAATATTGACTGACTAATCAGTTTTAGAAATTTTAAAGTGAGGTGAAATTTTTGTTACCAAAATTCAGTGTAAAAAAACCACTAACAGTATTGGTATCTATGATTCTTATACTTGTACTCGGTGTCGTTTCATTTACAAAAATGACTACTGATTTACTTCCTAATATGAATCTACCGTATGTAATGGCGTATACAACATACCCTGGTGCAAGTCCTGAGAAGGTTGAGACTACTGTTACAAATCCACTTGAAGAAGCATTTGCTACAGTAAGTGGTGTAGAAAATATTACTTCTATATCTAATGAAAATGTAAGTATGGTTATGCTTGAGTTTTCGCAAGATACAAATATGGATTCTGCAATGATAAATCTTAATGGTCAAGTTGATTTAGTCAAAGGAAATTTTGATGACTCTGTTGGGTCTACTACTCTTATGAAATTAAATCCAGATATGATGCCAGTAATCATGGTTAGTGTAGATGTCGATGGAATGTCTGACGAGGAGGTTTCAAGATATGTTAACAAGGAAGTCATACCTAAATTAGAACGTGTTGAGGGTGTGGCTTCTGTAACTGCAAGTGGTCTTGTAGAAAGACAACTACAAATCACTCTAGATCAAGATAAAATTAATTCTGTAAATCAAGAAATTCAAGAAAGTATTAATAAAAAATTTGATGAGCAAATTGCTGAAATAGATAAATCTATATCAAGCTTAGATGAAAGCCAAAGTGCCCTTCAAGCTCAAAATCAAAGCAAACTTTCTGAATTAGATAGTACTAGTGCACAATTAGATAAATCAATAAAGGAAATAGAAAACTCTATATCAAGTGGTACTGGTTCTACTGCTGATTTACAAGCTCAACTTCAAAAATTACAAGCTCAAAAAAGTGAAGTTGAAAGTTCTAGGTCTGCATTAAGTGAAGAATTATCAAAAGGTGATTCCAAAGTAAGTGAGCAAAAAGCTGAGCTTGAATCTTCTAAAGAAGAAATAGAAACTGCAAGACAAGAAGCTTTAAAAGCTGCTGATATTTCAAGTAAAATTACACCTGAAACTATTGATTCAATCCTTTCAGCAGAAAACTTCTCTATGCCTGCTGGATATGTGGAAGATGGAGCTAATAAGTATTCAGTTAAAGTTGGGGATAAATTTACATCTAAGGATGAAATCGAAAACTTACTTTTATTTTCATTAGATGATGTCGCTGATGTTTATTTAAAAGATGTCACAAACATTGAATATGGAAATAGTACAAGTGAATCATACACAAATGTAAATGGAAACCCAGGTATAATTTTATCTATAGAAAAAACTAGTACAGCTTCTACTTCATCAGTTTGTGACAAGCTAAATAAAACTATAGATAATTTAACTAGTAAAAATAATAAACTACATATACTTTCTCTAATGGACCAAGGTGTATACATAGATATGGTCACTGATAGTATACTTGATAACTTAATCTATGGTGGTATATTAGCAATAATAGTACTTTTAATATTCTTAAGAAGTATTAAACCTACTCTAATAATAGCTTTAAGTATTCCTATGAGTTTACTATTTGCTGTAGTTTTAATGTACTTCACAGGTATATCTCTAAACATGATATCGCTATCAGGTTTAGCTCTTGGCGTTGGTATGCTTGTTGATAACAGTATCGTTGTTATTGAAAATATTTATAGAATGAGAAATAATGGTGCAAATAAATATGAAGCTGCCGTATATGGTGCAAAACAAGTTTCAAGCGCGATATGTTCCTCTACCCTAACAACTATATGTGTATTCTTACCGATAGTATTTACAGACGGTATCACAAGACAATTATTCGTTGATATGGGTCTTACAATAGCATATTCATTAATCGCAAGTTTAATAATAGCTCTTACTTTAGTACCTTGTATGGCATCTAATGTATTAACTAGCGAAGATCAAAGAGAACACAGATTCTTTGATAATCTTGTTGATGGCTATGAATATGTATTAGAAAATGCCCTAAATCACAAAGCAGTTGTACTTATAGTTGCTGTACTTCTTTTAATAATAGCTGGATATAGTGCTACAAAAATGGGAACAGCATTTATGCCGGATATGAGTTCTACTCAAATGACAGCAACTATTTCTGCTAAAGAAGGTCAAGAAGTCACACAAGCCGATTTAGAAAGTGCTAGTGATGAATTCGTAAATAAAGTCAAAGAAATCCGCGATGTACAAGGTGTAGGCGCAATGACTGGTTCTGGAGGTCTTGCAGGTTCATCAAGTTCTTCAAAAAGTGTTTCTGTATATATCGTCTTAAAAGAAGATATGAAACATACAAATAAAGAAATCGCCAAGATGATAAAAGAAAAAACTAAGTCTTTAGATTATGATATACAAGTTAATGAGTCTGCTATGGATACAGGAAGTATGATAGCAAGCGGAATAAGTATAAAAATAAAAGGCGATAACTTAGATAAACTGCAATCTATATCTGAAGATATGACAAAATTATTAAAATCAGTTAAAGGTGTTACAGACATAAAAAGTGATTTAGATAATATAGAAGTTGAACAACGTATATCAGTTGACAAAGAAGCTGCTATGAAATATGGTCTTACAGTTGCTCAGGTATATCAACAAGTTTCAGATGCACTAAAATCAGAAAGGGATTCAACCTCTATAACTCAAAATGGAAATGATTTAGATGTAGTTGTAAAAAGTGCTACAGAACCTACATTAGAAAACTTAGAATCTTTAACAATAAAAGGAACTCAAAATAATGAAGATGTTACTTTATCTCTAAGTGAAATTGCTTCTATAGGTAGTGCTAATACTCCAGCATCAATAAATCATACTAATCAAACTCGTTATTTAACTGTCTCAGCAACAGTTGATGATAACCATAATATTGGTTTAGTAAGCCGTAAAATACAATCAAAAATTGATAAATATAAAACTCCTTCAGGTTATAGTATTGAACTAGGTGGAGAAAGTGAAACTATAAATAGTACTATGAAAGACTTAATCCTTATGATACTTCTTGCTATAGTATTTATTTACTTAATAATGGTTGCTCAATTCCAATCACTATTATCTCCATTTATAGTAATGTTTACTATCCCACTTGCATTTACAGGAGGATTATTAGCATTGTTGATTACTGGTCAAATCCTAAGTGTAACATCTATGCTAGGTTTCTTAGTACTTGCTGGTATAGTTGTTAATAATGGTATTGTATTTGTCGACTATGTAAATCAGTTACGTCTTGATGGAGCTGATAAACATGAAGCCCTATTAGAGGCTGGCAGAACGCGTATAAGACCTATACTTATGACTGCCCTAACTACTATACTTGCTATGTCAACTATGGCCCTAGGAGTTGGTATGGGCTCTGAATTATCACAAGGTTTATCAATAGTTACAATAGGTGGATTATTATACGCTACATTGTTAACACTATTTGTTGTTCCAATTCTTTATGATATTTTCCATAGAAAAGAATTAAGAGCTATTGAAATAGATGAATTAAACTAATTTGATTATAATAAAATAAATTTAATTTAAAACATAATAAAGGGACTATACATAGAAGTTACTTCAATGCATAGTCCCTTTTCTATTTTATTTATATTATTTGATAAGAATCAAGTTTATAATGATATTACTTTATTCATTAATTCATTACTTCTCTTGATAAATAAATCTAATTCATCTGCTCCTAATTCTTTATTAGCAAGTAATGCTAAGTCTACTATTTGGTTACAGATTACATCTACAGCTTCTTTCTTAGTTTCGTCATCTTTTAAAGATATGATTTTATTGATTAGTGGATTTCTATCATTTATGACTAATGTTTTTTCTTCTTTTAAATCGAATCCATAATCTAATCCAGCAAATCTAGATTGCATTTCCATCATTCTTCTTGATTCTTCTGAAACTAATATAACTGCTGGTGTGTCTTCTTTCTTTAAACTTTCCACTGAGTATTTTTGAACTCTATCACCTATTTTTTCTTTAAAGAAATTAACTATTTCCTCATCAGCTTTTTCATCCTTTTCTTCATCCTTATCTTTTAATACATCTGATAAATCTGAATCTATTCTCTTGAATCTTACACCATGTTCTTTATATTCAAGGAATGTGATGAAATTATTATCTATAGTACAATCTAATATAACAGCATTTAATCCGTATTCTTTGAATAACTTGATATATTGAGATTGTTGTTCCTTATCTACAACATAAAATACTTTATTTTCATGTTTATCTTTTGCTGCTTCTAAGTAGTCTTTTAATGTTATATATTTTCCATCAAGATCTTTATATAAAATATATTCTTTTATTTTGTCATAGAAACTTTCATCTTTTAAGCAACCATATTTGATAAATACTTGTATATCATCCCAAAATCCTTCGTATTTTTCTCTTTCATTTTTACAAAGTGATTTTAACTTGTCTGCAACTTTCTTAACGATATGTTTAGAAATTTTGCTTACATCTCTATCATTTTGTAAGAAACTTCTTGATACATTAAGAGGTAAGTCTGGGCAGTCTATTACACCTTTTAATAATAGTAAAAATTCTGGTATAACTTCTTTAATATTATCTGCTACGAATACTTGGTTGTTGTATAATTTAACCTTACCTTCCACTAACTCAAATTCATTTCTTAGTTTAGGGAAATATAAAATTCCTTTTAAATTAAATGGATAATCAACGTTTAAGTGAATCCAGAATAATGGTTCATCAAAAACATTGAACACTTGTTGATAGAATTTTATATATTCTTCATCAGTACAGTCTTTAGGTGATTTTAACCATAGAGGATTTGTGTCATTAAGTGGTACTGGTTTTACTTCTTCTTTTGATTCTTCTGAAGTTTCATCACTACCTTCTTCAGCTTTTTTAGCTGCTTCCTCTGCTTTTTTCTTAGCTTCTTCTTCTAGTTTGTCTGTATTTTCTACGTATATTTCAACAGGTAGGAATGAACAATATTTCTTAATTATGCTTCTTAAATGATATTCATCTAGAAATTCTTCGCTATCTTCAGCTAAAGTAAGAATTACTGTTGTACCTCTTTCTGTTCTTGTTCCATCTTCAGTTATTTCAAATTGCATACCATCTTGTGATTGCCATTTTATAGGTTTTGCCCCTTCAACATATGAAAGTGTATCTATTTCAACATTGCTAGATACCATAAATGCTGAATAGAATCCTAAACCAAAATGACCGATTATATCATTTGATTCTTCCATTTTGTCTTTATATTTATTAAAGAAATCTTCTGCTCCTGAAAAAGCAACTTGATTTATATATTTATCGATTTCATCTGCAGTCATACCTATACCATTATCACTAAATGATAGTGTTTTATTTTTTTTGCTAACTGCAACAGTTATTTTATAAGGTTTATCATCACTAACAACTTCCCCTAAAGCCACTAATCTTTTATGTTTGCTGACTGCATCACAACCATTACTTATTAATTCTCTTATAAATATATCCTTGTCTGAATACAACCATTTTTTAATTATTGGAAAAATATTTTCAGTATCTATTGAGATACTACCTTGTTTTAATGCCATAAGTCTGACCTCCCATAATTGTATATTATTTAATATTGTTTTTTTCAAAAAAAAATAACAAGGGATATCCCCCTTGCTATTAAGGGTTTTTGCAAAAGTTCTATTCCTTTTCTATTTATTTCATAAAATTATTCTAATTAATTTTATTTGAACTTTTAACTATAAGAAATATTATTATCACTCTCTTCGATAGAGTGCTAATGTTATGGTAAAAAAAATACTGATATAACTATCCTGTATTTTAATTTTATTTCTTATACATATTATTATAACACTTTTGTTAGCACTGTCAAGTGTAGAGTGCTAATTTTTCAATAAAATTTTCATTCTATAATCTTTATCTATTTAGATCTTAAAAAATAAAGTTGAATATAAAATACCCAACTTTATTTCTATTACTTATTTTGCCTGAACATCATCTTCAATTTCTTTTTCGCTACTTATTTCCACGATTGTCTTATTAGGAAGACAAACTATCTTTTGCCCATTCGAATCAATCTTACCTTGTTTTATACAAAGCTTATCTGGACAATCAGCATCTTCCATATGTACAACTCCATCTTTTATTACAATAATATTATGTTCATCTATATTTATTGTCTTATCTTCATTTAATGAATAAGTCCCATACTCTTTTCCATCTACCTTTATGGTAACTTCTCCTCCTTTTTGTGAAAATAAAGATTTTGCCCCAAGTCCAATTCCCACAATAATTAATATGACTATTATTAATATTAAATCTTTTCTTTTTATAATATTTTTCATGATAATTCTCCATTTTTAATAATTCTCTAAATCTATATCATATATTTCTAGCTATCAACGCTAAAATACCATAGAAAAATTTACCGATATTTTCATTATACTAATACTACTTCTTATTGCCAATAACCCTGCTTAAAATAATAGTGCAAAAAAATAAAGTTAGACAGATTCGCACCTGCCTAACTCAATTCTAAAGAGGAAATTATTATTTAATTAATTTATTTTCAATTCTATTTAATTTCAATTACTTGTTTATTTTCAATTTTCTTTTGTTCTTTTTTAGGAACAAATATATTTAAAATACCTTTGTCATATTTAGCTTGAATGTCTTTTTCTGTAACTTCATCACCTACATAGAAACTTCTCTTTGTATTACCATAGTAACGTTCTTGTCTAATTATATGACCTTCGTTGTCTTTTTCTTCGTTTGTTGTATTGTGTTCAGCGCTAATTGTTAAGTATCCATCTTCTAAGTCTAATTTCAAATCTTCTTTATTGAATCCTGGAACTTCCATAGCCAATTCATAACCATTGTCTTTTTCTTTAATATCTGTAGACATTCTGTTTGTTGTAGTCATATTAAAAATTGGATCTGTAAAAAAGTCATCAAATAAATTATTATTAAAATTAAATCTTTCTGGGAATAACATAAAGCATCGTCCTTTCATTTTAGTACTCTATGTCTGGAGTGCTAATTCAACCATTTTATTTGAGTATACCCTTTGCTCTGGTTGAAACCTATTAATTATATTTATTATCAATTTATATTATTAGAAGATTTCTTATTTAAGTCTTCTTTGTTATCATTAAATTTATTCTTATTAAAACTATATTAATTATTCTATTTCTATAGTTTGTTTATTTTCTAGTTTTTTAACGTCTTTTTTAGGAATAAATACATTTAAAATACCTTTATCGTATTTAGCTTGGATGTCGTCTTTTGTTATTTGATCGCCTACATAAAAGCTTCTTTTTGCGCTACCGTAATAACGTTCTTGTCTGATTAGATGTCCATCTTCGTCTTTCTCTTCACTAGAATTTTTATGTTCTGCCATAATTGTTAAATATCCTTTTTCTAATTCTAGTTTCAAGTCTTCTTTATCGAATCCTGGAACTTCCATTGCTAATTCATATCCATTATCTTTTTCTTTTATATCTGTAGACATTCTATTTGATGTGTTTACATTGAAAATTGGATCACTAAAAAGATAATCAAATAAATTATTACTATTATTAACTAAACCAAATCTTCTTTCTGGAAATAACATAAAGCATCATCCTTTCATCCTTTTATTAGCACTCTTTGTTGTTGAGTGCTAAGCCAACTTTTAAATTTAAGCATACACTGTATGCTTTTGTTTACTTTTTATTCATTTTACCTATTTTAAAATTCTTGATTTGTTTTATCCAAATCTCTTGTTTCTTTGTCTTACTTGTTATCCTTTTTCCTTACAACTATATAGTACAACTTTTTGTTAGCACTGTCAATACTTGAGTGCTAATTTTTTCTATTTTTTATTAGTTTTCTTACATAAAATTTATATACCCCCTCCAATTACTTAATCAGAGGGGTTTTATTTTTTTAGATTTCTAATTTTTTTATTTAAAATAATCAATAACTATGTTAACTATAGCCTTAATTCCAATTTTTATACAATCTTCATCACAATTAAATTTTGAATTATGTAATATGCAAGTATCCTCATTCTTTTCAGATTTACATCCTAAAAGCATAAAACAAGATGGAACTTCTTTTGCAAAGAAAGAGAAATCCTCTCCCCCTGTATCTGGATTGTCCATTTCAACTAAACTATCCTCTCCCATACTATCTATAATAGATTTTTTCACTAACCTAGTAAGTTTAGGATCATTCATAGTAACTGGGTATCCATGACTAAATTTGTATTCATAGTCACAACCGTGTATTTTGCAAACATCTTTAACAAACTCTTCTATTTTATCTGGTAGTATTTCACATGCTTCTACACTAGAGCATCTAACTGTCCCTTCAATCGATACTTCACCAGGAAGTACGTTATATCTTACTCCACCATTTATTTTGGATAATGTAAGAACAACTACGTCACTAGGATCTATTGCTCTACTTACAATTGTCTGAAGTTGAGTTATTAAATATGCAGCACAAACTATAGCATCATGACCTTCATGAGGTTTTGATGCGTGTGATGCTTGCCCTTTAATATTTATAAAAATCCTATTTGATTCTGACATCATTGCATTAGGTTTTAATGCAATTTTCCCAATTGGATAATCCCAAACATGGATTGCAACAGCATTGTCTACATGAGGTTTTTCTAAAACACCTTCTTTTATCATAAGTGGTGCCCCTCCAGTTGGATTATTTTCTTCTGCTGGTTGGAATACAAATTTTACATTTCCGTTTATCTCATCTTTAATCTCATTTAATATTTTTATAACCCCTAATAGTATTGCTGTGTGCACATCGTGACCACAAGCATGCATCACACCAGGATTATTTGACTTAAATTCAAAATTTGTTTCTTCTTGTATTGGCAAAGCATCCATATCAGCTCTTAACATCAAAGTCTTCTCACCTTTACCTATGTTTAAATTAGAAACTACTCCATTATTCTCTATTCCCCTTTGAACTGGTAGTCCTAATTTGTTTAATTCCTTAGCCACAAATTCAGATGTCTTAAACTCTTTTAGACTAAGTTCTGGATTTTGATGAAGGTACCTCCTTATTGATATTACTTCATCTAAATACTTATCAACTAATTCTTCCACTTTATTTTTTAACATTTTTATTCCCCCTAAAAATTAAAAGGTACAGAATTTAATCCATACCTCTTGATTATATCATAAACATGTGAAGTTATTCATATTGGCGCCCCATATTTTTCCACATTGTAATTTATTCTGCATCCTTCAATGCCTCACTTAAGTCAACTTCTTTAATATTTCTATTAAGAATAAAATTAACTACAGAATAAACTAATAATCATCCATTTTAAAGGTTATTTTTCAATTAAAAAGAGGCTTGCTTAATAAGCAAGACTCTCCTTATTTAAAAATATTTATATTTAACTTAATTTTACATATGTTCCTGATACATATCCATATGAGTTATTGTATTTTATTTTATACCATCCATTTGATTCTTTCTTAACTATTTCTACTTTCGCTCCTTTAGTTAATCCACCTATTCTTGCATAGTTTGCTCCTGCACCTTTTCTTACATTTAAGTTTGCTGT
>CAMEPL010000057.1 GCA_945931665.1 uncultured Clostridium sp.
TTATTGGAAGGGCGATTCTAATCGAGGTGTAAATGAAGGTGGTATTGAATTTCTAAAAAATATGAATCAATATATTCAAAAACATCATAAAGATATTATGTTGATTGCAGAAGATTCAACAGACTACCCTAAAGTGACTGAACCTGTTGAAAAAGGTGGCCTTGGTTTTGATTATAAATGGGATATGGGTTGGATGAATGACACTCTTTCATTTTTCCAAAAGGAGCCTTGGCAAAGAAGAGAAGCATATCATCAGATAACGTTCTCTATGATGTATTTTTATAGCGAGAAATTTCTTCTACCTTTCTCACATGATGAGGTTGTCCACGGTAAAAGAACTATATTAGATAAAATGTGGGGCTCTTATGAAGATAAATTCAGCCAAGCGAAATTGCTTTATACTTATATGTTCACACACCCTGGCAAAAAATTAAACTTTATGGGTAATGAACTTGGACACTTTAGAGAATGGGATGAAATGAGAGAACTTGATTGGGATTTATTAAAATATCCTTCCCATGATTCTTTCCATAGATTTATCTCTGACCTAAATGGATTTTACATGTATTCACCTCTTTTATATAAGGATGAATACTCTCGTAATTGTTACAAATGGATTCAAGCAGATGATACTGAAAAATGTGTATATGTATATGAAAGAACTTATGGCGACGAAAGAATTGTAATTTTCTTAAATGCTTACTGTGATAATTATGAAAATTATCAAGTTAGATTTGATGAATCTGTCCGACTTGAATTGATTTTAAATACTGATTGGATAAAATACGGTGGTAAAAGCGAACAAGCTCAAGAAATAGTAGAATCTGTTGACCTTTGGCACCAAGATGCTTGTCACTCATACCATAGGAATACCCATGTACCACATGGAAATTTTAAGTGCACAATATTTGAAAATCCAATACACCTATCTAAAAAAGATTTATCTGGAGCTGGTAAGAATTATCAAGTATCCGTCTCTCTACCTGCATTTTCCGCTAAAATATATCGAGTTATTGGATAGGATTTAATCAAAAGGAGGTTCAAATAGTTTCAAAACTATTGAACCTCCTTTTATCTATTATCGATTTAAATTATTATTTTGTTGGATGTTCTGGTATAACAGCGTAGAAAGTTAAATCAGCATTGCTATCATTTATTAATGTATGAGTATGGCCTTGTGGGCAGTAATGACATAGCCCAGCTTCTACTCTTTCTTCTTTTCCATCATATATTACTTTGCCTTTACCAGATGTGAAAAATATTATTTCACTGTTAGTTTCATGAGTATGTTCCCCTATTGATGCCCCTGGTTCTAATCTTCCACCGATTATTTTATTATTTTCGTCTACATTCATTTTTGCATTTAGCGCTTTTTCCCCACCTTTAAAATTTGCTAATGCTTTTTCTTCGATTTTATTGAAATCTAATATCATATTATTATCCCCCTTGATTTATTATGATGCATAGATAAATCATGCTATAAAAATATTATAGTACAATTTATCTCTCAAACACAATTAATCCGCATTCATAAGGATGATCCATGTATAAAATTTCTTTTTTATCGCTTTTATATCTCAATAAGTTCAACAAAATCGTCATATCTCCCCCACCAGATAATATCATCAACTCTCCCATTACAAACCAAAATACTGAACCTGTGAAAATTGATATTACTGCTGGTATTATTCCTAAAATTACAGTTGGCATAATTCCACCGATAATATATTGAGATTTTGTGAGCATATCTTTGCAACAACAATATGGAGTTAAGCTGCTTGCTATAAATCCAAATTCTATAGATTTCAAATGATTTTTTGCGAAAATAGACCAAAATAGACCATGTATCAATTCATGTAACACAACTAATATTGCAAATAAAAATAAAAATCCTACACTCTCTCTAATTGAAAATGTGTATATTCCACTTTGATTTTTATAAATAAACAATATAAATAACAAGATTATTATAGGCATTCCCAATACAAATGCCATAACATTAGCTTTCACAACACTTATAGTTAAATCTTTTTCTTCATACCCCTTTGCAATTAGCTCCTTTTTCTTTTCTTCGTATAATTTTTTTCTTTTTTCCTCCGCCTTGCTCAGTTTCCTATTTTCTTTTCCCATATATACCCCCTAATTTACCTTCATAAATTCTGTAATATATAAAAATAGTATATAATCATAAAAATTATATACTATCTTTATTAAAATACATTATTATCTATATTCTATATCAATATCACCTACATCACTATATGTTTTTATAGTATACTTTGGATTTTTGCCATGTTCACCATAAAGGCCTTTATTTTTGTTATAAATATTATTTAAACTAATATCCATATCATCAAGCTTTTTATTTGAATTAAACTTAAAACTTAAATCTCTATCTACACCTAATTCTATATCACCTATGTCAGAAGTTATGTCTATATCTTGATTTAATCCATTTATATTACACTCTATATTTCCTACGTCTGATTTTATACTTCCGCCACCATCAATACTTGTTATATCAATATCTCCAGTGTCATTAACTATATTGAATTTTTTACATTTTATTTTTTTATTTAATTCTATATCTCCTACATTACTTGTTACATTTAAGTTATTTAAATTTAAATCTTTATTAGCAATAATATCTCCCACATCTACTTCTATAGACATGTTTTCTTTATATGACTTAGGTATTTTAATTTCAATTTTTATATTAGTATTATTTAAAAAGTGAATTTTGCTAACTTTTTCACCTGTAATATCTAATGTGCTTGTATCTTCATCTAAATTTAAATAATCTTTATCCTTTAGGTTTTTATTTGACTTAAGTGATATATATATATTATTATCTTTGCTTTCAAGTAATTCTATTTCACCTTGACTTATATCTACATTTATATCTTTGAATTTTTCTATATCTTTTATTGTGTATGTTTTTATGACTTTCATATTTTTATTAGATGTGTTATTAAATAGATTATTTATACTAAATATATCCTTTTCAAGTATTATAAATAAAAATGCAGTTAATACAATTGCAACAGCTATCCAAGCTATAATTTCTATTTTTTTATAATTTTTATCATTCATAGCTACATCTCCTTAATTTCAAAATAGGCCTTTACAGCTTTTTCAATTGCTCCACCTATTAAAAAAATTATCCATGTTATCCACCATTGAAATGTTATAAAACTCACTAATAGATATACTGCTACTGTCATTGCTGAAATTGCACTTTTAGCTGCTTTGTATGCTCTATAATTTCTTGTTTTTGTACTTTGCCATTCTTTAAAATCTTCAACTATACTATCTTCTTTTTTTTTATATTTAGTGTTTACCATACTCGTATATATAATTAGTCCTGTTGCTAAAGCTATAAATACAAACATTAAAATTAAACCTAAATCTTCATTTCCAAAGTTATCGAAAATAATTACACATACTGGTGATAATATATATAACATTACTGCTATTGCAATATTTCTAGCATGTTTCTTTCTGCTGAAACTTTGTTTTGTTTGTGTGATTATATCTCCTTCTCCAAATAAATCTTCTACGTTTCCTATACTTCCAATTACCTTATTATAAGCAACCTCTTTTTCCATCCCCGATTCAACTAAGTCATTATACTTTTCTAATAAATTCGCAAGTAATTCCTCTTTAAATCCTATAGATTTTTTATTTTTTGGTGCATTTTCAAATAACTCTTCAACATATTCCTTTATTTTCAAATCATACTTAGTAAGCATTTTTTATCCTTCCTCCCCAATTAAAGTATCGATTAAATTCTTTGCTTCTTGCCAGTCTTTTTTATTCTGATTATAGGCCTTTATCCCCAGATCTGTTATTGTATAATATCTTCTTCTCGCACCTTTGTCTTCATTCCCCCAATAAGAATATATATATCCCGCTTGTTCAAGTCTTCTAAAAGAAGAGTATAGTGTTGCCTCTTTTAATTCGTACATATTGTTGGTATTTTCTTTTATAACTTTGTTGATTGCGTATCCATAAGTGTCACCTTTTATAAGTTGAGATAGGATAATCGTATCGGTGTGACCTCTTAATAAATCGGATGTTATTGACAATTTCCTTCCCCCTTTACTAATTTCATTTTAATCATATTTATTATAGTTATATTTCTTACTTTTATAGTAATCTTATATACCTCACCTGTCAATGTATATTTTTTTATGCTATATATTCTATGTAAATATAACTGTAATTGTTAATATATAAAAAAGTAGGTATATACCGATTGATATACACCTACTTTCTTATTTGCATTATATTAATTTCTCATTTTAATTTATTTTGTTTTTTGAACACTTGATTGACTCTATACAATAAGAAACTGTTTGAACTAACCATATAATTGTAACCATTACTAATGGCATAATTCCGAAATCAAAGAAATTATACCCCAATACACATACTATCCAAAGTATTAGACATGTATTTGTAACAGATTTATATGCTTTAAAAGAACTTTTGTATATATTTAGCTTTATTGCTTCATCGCAACTATCAATCCATTTTTGAGTAAATTTAAAATCATATACACTACCATTTAACAATGGGTTTATTTCTTTTTCTAAGTTAACAACTTTATTTTGGATTAATATAGTTGATACTACACACACTATAAATCCAACAAAAAATGAAACTACTTTTATATATGAGTCTTCTGACAACAATGCCATTCCCGCTCCAAAGAAGAAGAATCCCATTATTAAATTTACCGATGCAAATAATAATACATATGATAATTTTTCTTCTATATTATCTATAATTTCTTCTTGTTCATCCGATTGATTCCATAATTTTAATTTTTTTCTTGAGTTATTGTAAATAACAACACTCACTATTATTACTAGTATAGATAAAACTAAACTCGCATAAGGCGTAATCATCATAAGTGCATTTAAAAGAAAATCTGATAAATTATCTCCTATATTCTTTTGTAAATATATAGATCCCCCTCCTACTACAGCTCCTACTATGGCTGATATAACCATCATAATAACAAAACTTTTAAAAGCCTTCTTATCCTCTTTTTTAATTTCTTCTACACGATTATTATTCATTTATTTCATCCTCCTCATAACTGAAAATATCCTCTACACTTACATTTAAAACCTTCGCTATCTTTAGTGCTAATGTTACTGATGGAGAATAATCTCCACGTTCAATTTGGCTAATTGTCTGTCTTGATACACCGACTAAGTTTCCCATTTCTGTCTGATTCACTTTGATCTTTGCTCTGTATTCTTTTAAACGATTATATAATGGCATATAAACCCCTCCTGACTATTTTATCTGTCATTATGACAACTATACTTGTCATAATCAATGGTACACTATGACAAGTATAGTTGTCAACTAATATTTAATATTTTTTTAATTTATTTTTATTTCATAGATAATTTTCACTAAAATTCTAAAATATTATAATTTTACATAAAAAAATAAGTAGCCCATAAGAACTACTTAGATAAATCTCTGTCTTTATAAATTTATTTTTTTAAAGCTATCAACATTTTTCTTAAAAATGATATTTTGTTATCTAATTCTTCTTCATTACAATTCATAATTGCCATTTGGCCACCTATAAAGAACTTTATAAATAAATCTATATCATCTATTTCAAATTCTCCTTTATCTACTCTATATTGAATATATTTTCTCATAGATTTCTCAATTTCTTTTCCCATATAAAATTCGAGTTGCTTATGGAAAATTTCATTCCCCGATTTATCAAAGAATTTTTTATACTTATAGTTTTCTTCCCCTTGTCTAGTAACTTCCTCAAATTTAGTTGTTATTTCATCTAGAGATAAATCCATTTGATTAAACAATATTACAAACGGCTCACTGCACTCTCTTGCATATTGAACAGCTGCAGTTTCATATAACTCATGTTTATTTTTAAAATAGTGATAACACAAACCAGGTACCACATCAGCTGCCTTTGCTATATCTTTCATCGTTGTTGTCTCATAGCCTTTTTCTGCAAAAACTTGCATAGCTACATCTATAATCTCTTGTTTTCTTATTTCTGGATCTTTTGATACCCTCATATTTCCCCCTATTTTCTCTTATTAAATTTCCTATATTTATGATAGTAGTACGTTATTGAATAAGTGTCAACGAAATACATTTATAAATTTATCAATAAGATTTTGAAAATAGGAAAGGGAGGTCTAAAAAATAGTCTCCTATTTTTTAGCCTCCCTCGATATGGCTTATCTATCTGAGTTTTTGTTTTTTGAATACATTTTAGTTTTTAATTTTTTCTTATGCTTGTGCTATTTTTTTACCATAAGCTTTACACTCATCACAAGTTTCACCTTCTGGTGTTTCATTAACTGTTAATCCTTCTTCTGAAATTAAAACTGCTCCAGCTTCTTTTGCATCAGCTTCCCAATCTCTCATCCAGTCGCATTCACCCCATCCATAAGAGCCGAATAATGCTACTTTTTTACCATTTAATTTTGGTTTTATTGATGAATACATTGGTTCAAATTCTGAATCCTCTAATTCTTCATCTCCCATTGATGGACAACCTAATACTATTTTTTCAAAATTATCTACATCATCTATTCCAAAGCAATCACTTGTAGCTACTTCAACTTCAGCACCTGCTTCTTTTATACCATCAGCTATTAAGTTAGCCATCGCTTCTGTGTTTCCTGTTCCACTCCAATATACTACTGCTATTTTACTCATTTTTAAATCTCCACCTTTCTTTTCATTATTCCTTATTGTTAATTATTTATATTTGATATTGATTATCATTATCTTGATTTAAATTATAGTAAGTCTACTTTAATCTGTCAACTAATTTTTCATCTTTATTTTTTATTTTAAAGAATAAACCCATTGAAATTGCTATACTTATAAATATAATTATTCTATTTTTTTAAGAAAGGTTTTGATTTTATGAGATACATTCCTAATCTTTTGTCATTAGCAAGGATAATATTGTCGTTATTTTTAATTTTTTTATACCCAATGAAGTTATATTTTTTATTGGTATATATATTTTGTGGTATTACAGATATTCTCGATGGTTTTATCGCTCGTAAAATAAATGCTACTAGCGAATTAGGTTCTAAATTGGATAGTTTCGCAGATATGATTATCATCTTTGTTGTTTTATTTAAGTTTATTCCTATTATGAATTTAAATTTATTTATGATAGTTTGGCTTATTTGTATCACCATACTAAAAAGTCTTTGCATACTTGTAGTTTTTATTAGATTCAATCAATTTGGAATGGTTCATACTTATATGAATAAGATAACTGGGTCACTAATTTTTATTTATCCAATTTTAAATTACTTTACTTCTTCTAAATTTTATATTTTTATAATATTTATATTTGCTAGCATTACTGCTATTGAGGAGATTTTAATAGATTTCACTATGAAATCACTTGAGTTAGATAAAAAATCTTATTTCAAATAAAAATGAGTTCATGCCATATTAAAAATGACTTGAACTCATCGTTTTAATGTTATATAAATTTATTGACCTAATATAGCAGCTCCTATTATTCCAGCATCATTACCTAAAGTTGCTATTACAATATCAGCAAATTCCTCTTCTTTGTAAACAAGATGATTTCTTACCATCTCCTTTAATCCATCTAAGATAATATCTTCTGATTTAGATACTCCTCCACCTATTGCTATAACTCCAGGATCTATTGTATTTACTATGTTTGCAATACCTCTGGCTAGATAACTTTTAAATCTAGTTATAACTAATATTGCTACTTCATCATTTTGGTTATATGCATCGAAAACCATCTTTGCATTTATATTAGATATATCACCGTCACACATATCTAGTATTGAACTTTGGTTTCCTTCTTCTAAAAGTTTTTGAGTATATTTTATAATTGCTGTTGCTGAACAGAAAGTTTCAAAGCATCCTGTGTTCCCACAATTACATTTATAATCTCCATCACCTATCATCATATGACCTATTTCAGAACCAACACCATGCACACCACTAAAAGGTCTTCCATTTATGATTATTGCTCCGCCGACTCCTGTTCCTAATGTAAGAACTACTGATGTGTCGTGTTCTTTTGTACTTCCAAATTTACTTTCGGCTAGTCCCGCAACAGTGGCATCATTGTCAGCAAAAATATCAAACTGTGGAAAATTCTCTTTTAATTTTTGTATAAAGTCGACTTTTTTCCAATTTAGGTTCACACAATTCGCTTTTCCATGTCTGTCTATATAACCTGGTATTCCAAATCCTATAGATTTAATTTTCTCTTGTTTTATATGATTTTCCTCAATTATATTTTCAATTACAGTTTTAATATCAGAGATAATTTTATCAAATCCACCTTCGACATCTGTCACACATGTACCCCTATAAAGAATATCTCCTAATTCATTTACAATGCCTACTTTTATTCCTGTTCCTCCAACATCTACGCCTATTCTATACATAACTCTTCCCCTTCTGCTTCTAATTTTAGTGTTTTATTTTATCATATTCTTTAATTATTTTAATTGATTTTTACTTTTGATACTAGGTTTTATACTCTTTTTATTTCCACAGTATTCGAATTTAATGTAGTTGCTTCACCTATATCTGATAACCTGTCATCATGTAGTGCATTTACTAGCTTTCCATTTATGGCAAAATCCATATTATACACACCTTCTGCTATAACTGTATTTTGAGCTACTGTGTCTGTAACTTCTGCTATAAATCCCACTTCACCAAGATTATTAAAACATATTACTTCATCACCATCTTGGATATTTCTCTCTGCTGCATCTTTACGATTGATTTTAACTTTAATTTTTCCCCTTTTTTCAATCACTTTATTTTTTTCTAAAAATATAGAATTTAGCGTTTCACAACTTGGAACTGCTACCAGGTTTAATGGGTATTCTTGTCCTATATTTTGTGTATATCTTGGAATTCTTTCTTCCATTTCATCATTTACAATTTGTATCTTTCCTGATTTAGTTTTTATATCGATACGATTTTCAAATGGAGTTGAAACTGTTCCTCCATTTATTAAAATATCTTTTTGTTCTTCATCCAAATCTTTTATGTTGTCTAAAGATTTTTGGATTAATTCATAGAAAATTTCTCTTTCTGTTTTATAAAAATACTCATCTTTATATCCCATATATTTCGCAAGTAAGCTAAAAGTTTCCCAGTTACTTTTACATTGTGCTTGTGGTTCTATAACTTTTTTCGCAGTTGCTACAGTGCAATAGCCATAAGAAGTGTAAACATCATCTTGTTCTACAGAGAAAGTTGCTGGCAATACAATATCTGCGTATTTTGCTGTATCTGTCATAAATCTTTCATGCACTACTGTGAATAAATCATCTCTCTTAAGCCCTCTAATCATCTTATTTTGATTACTTATAGAGGCCACTGGATTTGATGCATATACATATACACTTTTTATTGGATTTTTTTCATCTACTAAAGCTGATGAAACTTGGTTTATATTTACCATTCTAGCTTCATTTGTCCTAAAATCTGGACGCGCAATTATATCTTTATCTATATATGATGAAGATGTTGGCGATGTTCCGCACAGACCTCCACCTGGATATTTTATAGCTCCTGTAAATATCGATAATATAGTTATTAGTCTAACTGTCATTCCACCATTTGTATATCTAGAATTTCCGCTACCAAGAATAATAGCAGGTGCTTTTACACTTGCATATTCTCTAGCTAAATTTATAATTATATCTTTTGAAATTCCTGTTATACTTTCTGCCCAATCTGGAGTATATTGTTTTAATATTTCTTTAAATTCTTTATATCCTTCTGCCCTTTCCAATAAAAATTGTTCATCCTGAAGATTTTCTTCCACCATTACATTCATCATAGAAAGTGCTAGTGCACCATCTGTTCCTGGTTTTATTAATATAACTTGGTCACAATATTTTTCCATTGGTTTTGAATAGGTTTCTATAAGAACAACTTTTTTACCTAACTTTCTAGCATTAATAATATCTGGCAATGCTTGAATACGTGTTGCCTTCATATTACTTCCCCAAACTATATAATAGTCGCTATCTTTTAATTCCCTTGGATCTAATGCACCAGTAGAACCCATAACTGATTTATATCCTGCCCCTTTTGCTGAAGAACATAGTGTTTTTACTAGAGAACAGGCACCCATTTTGTTAAAAAAAGCATCTCCACAGTTTCTATGAATTACACTCATTACCCCAGAATAATAAACTGGTAAAATGGCACTTGCTCCCTCTTCTTTTATAATTTCTTTCCACTTATCAGTTATCTCTGTTAATGCTTCTTCCCATGTTATCTTTTTAAACTCCCCTTGTCCCTTTTTTCCAATCCTTTTTAAAGGAGTTAAAATTCTATCTTTCGAGTGAACTGACTCTTCATAATTCCTCATTTTCCTACAAATCAAACCTTGTGTTGCTGGATGACTTTTATCACCCTTAACACTTATTATCTTTTCGCCATCTGTTTCCACAACCAATCCACACGATGTTGGACAGTCATATGGACATATAGTTTTCTTTTGCATTGTAAATACTCCTTTATATTATTTTTATATTTATAATAATTCTTTAATTAATTTTAACTTAGATTTTATATATTTTACCATATTTTTCAACAATATAAGATATATATAAATAGAAAATCCCCTATCTTAAAAAAAAATAAGATAAGGGATTTTAATTTATATATTTCAAAATCTTGTTTTTAAATTTTTTATTTTATAAAATTCAACATTTCTTTTGTTGTCTGATTCCATTGTTTTTCGCTTGAAATCTTTGGCTTATTATCTCCTGATTGCTCTCCATAATTTCCAAATTGAGCATGATTTCCACCGTCTATTATAATTTCTGAAAGATTATTAACCTTTACTATAGACTCTTTATATTTTTCTCTATTTAAAACGCCATCTTCACTTCCGTAAATTGATAAAACAGGAATATCTAATTCTTTCGTTGGATAAGCTGCTAATAACACAACTCCTTTTAACTTATCTTGGTGTTTCGCTGCATATGATGCTGCCATGGCACCGCCCAATGAATGTCCGCCAATATACCAATTTTCGATATTATTAAATTGGGACATAAACTTATCTGCCGCATTAGAGTCAAGAACTGCCAAGTTAAAAGGCATCTCAACAAGTACTACGCAAACACCTTTTTCCGAAAGACTTGTAAGTATTGGTTCGTATGATTTTGCCTCTACCTTTCCTCCAGGATAAAATATGAACCCTGTTTTGCTATCAGTGTCTCCATATACTGTATAATTGTCTTGTTGTTTAATCTCTATATTAGAAACCTCGTAGTCTTTCGAATGATAATAATCTGATGCATAGATATAAAATCCAGTCGTACAAACTAATACTACTGTCAATAAACAAATTAAAATCCTCTTTAAATAAGATTTCTTTGATGTCATATATACCTCCCCAAAATTATTCATACTTTTGTCAACACTCTATTTTATCATGGATTTTAATTAGTATAATTATTTTATTTAATTATCGATCCAGTAAATTTGGATTATTTTATTATCTATATAAGTATATTCTTCTGCTAGCTTTCCACCACATTTTACAATAATCTTTTTTGAGCCTTCATTGTCTTTATAACAAGCTAACATAACTCTTCTAATATTTATAGTTTTCGCATATTTAAGTCCTTTTTCTAATATTTTGGTTCCATACCCTTTTTTTCTTTCTGATGGTCTAACACTATATCCTATATGCCCTCCAAAATGAGCTAAAAACTTATTAAGTCTATGACGTATATCCACCATTCCTATAATCCTTTTGTCCAATTCTCTAAGTACAAAAAATGTACTTGCATCTACCCAGTTTTCATCAACTGTATTTGGATTAGAACTTTTTTCGATATGTTTTATCCAATCTTCATAATCAAGTTTATCTAATAGTGCGCTTCCATTTATAATTTGCTCCCCATTGTCGAAATGCTCTTTTTTATACTCTAATGCCTTTTCTTTTAAGTCAATTGTTGGTTTTACTAATATTAAATTATCCATAATCTCCTCCCATTAGCTGAGTATTTTATCCTTTGCTTATATTATTTATTAATTAAATTAAAAGCATTTTTATTCCTATTATAGCTTAATTTTTAAAACATTTCTTTTAAATCAAGATTAAATTATTTTTTACAAAATAAAAGAATCTACTTAAATCTATACAATTAAGTACAAATATAAGTAGATTCTCAGAGTGTAAAACAATTACCGTCGGCTACAATTGATAGACTGCACCCGACCTTACCTGTCTTTTGGTCCATCCTCGCTTATTGCTTCTGGCGGAGCATCCTTAGTATGGATGCTGTGGTTACTACGTGTTTTCATCACTTTTCACCTCCTGCATCTGTATTTGCTTTACACTAATATTATATCCTGTGATACATTTTATATACAGAAATTTAACTGTTTATTTTTTCCATTTTAAATTTATTTCTATTGTTTCGTATTCTCTATTACCTAGTCCTAATTTTGCTGCAAATTCTATTGTAAGATATCTATTTCTAGATTCCATTCTTTCTATTAATGCTGCCTTACCTTAGTCTGGTGAATTAATAACTGCATCTACACTAGCTGGATTAATTGATGCAAATATTCTCCAAGTCAATAAATTTATAGTAATTTTATTATATTATTTCCACGGACGTGCATTTTCTATCCATCCTTGTTCAATCCACCAATTTCTATCTTTCGGATTCCAGGCTGTATCTGGTGATAATTGCATTTTTCTAAATATATAAAACATAATTTTTCCCTTTAAATTTGCTTTTGGATTATTTGCTCTTCTTTTTACTTTTGATGCTATCTTCTGTGCCTTTTGTTTTAATTCTTCTTCTTTTTTAGTTGATATTTTTGAAATATTTAAAGCATTGCTTATGAAAGGAAATTTATAGACCTTTGGAACACCCATCCATTTAAGCTGTTTTGCCATGGATTTTACAGTATTACTTGGTGGAGCACCAGCTGATGAACTTATTGTAAGACCTACTTTTGTAAACATCTTTGCATGAGGCCTGTGAGTAATCCATCTATATGTAAAATGATCCATCAAATTTTTCATATTTCCGCTCATCTCCATAACGTAATTTGGACTATCCAATATGATTATTTCAGATTCTTCCATAGATTTCATTATCGGTTGTACCTTATCTGCTTCTGGACAGTATTCTTCCCCTTTAAGAAAACATGTATTACATCCGATACAAAATTTGGGGCCATCTTTAGGTAAAAAAAATTCAAATACTTCATCATTTAATCCTACCAAAGAATCTAATACATTCTTAGTCATTGTATAGGTAATACCTTTATGACCTTGCCCATGTATAACTGTAATTTTCAATATAGTCCCCCCATTAATATTATATCCAGTTAAAATGTATCTTCTATTTACTTTTTTAATTTTGTAATTTAATTAAATTATAGGCTTATTTTTTTAATTTATCAATTCTTTACGATTAATCATATGAATAAAAATAGGCACAATATCTTTTATATAGTATCTATTGTGCCTATAATTTACATCAAATTATTTTCTATGAATATTCTAATAAATTAATTTTCTTTTTATTTCTTCAAATCTTTCATCGTCTACCCACATTGTTTTTCTCATTCTTTCATCATCAATTCTGACAATCTCAATTTTATCTGGATTTATTTTTTTAATAATCTCTTTTAGTTTTTCAATGGATTCTTTATCATCATTATATTTTTTAATTATAGTAATTTCAAATATAAATTTTCCGCTATATTGTTTGTTGAATTCAACCATATTTTCTATATATTTTTCTATTGTATAACCATCAATTGGTCTTTGGATTTTCTTAAAATCATTTTCTGTTATTGTTTTAATTTCACCTATTACTTCGTCACATTTATTGGCTATATTTATATATTCTTTTTTAGAAAGTATATATCCATTAGAAAGAAGTCTTACTTTTATTCCTTTTGATTTAATAAAGTCTATAATTTGCTCACATTTATTATTAACTAGAGCCTCACCCTTTGAATTAATAAATATTAAATCAGGGTTTGCCTTTTCTATCATATTTTCTAATTCAGAAATTGACGAATCATAATCTTCAAACTCTGTTGGCATATCAACCTTATGTTTTGATCTTCCAATTGGGCAGAATACACAATCAAAATTGCAATATTTTTCTGGTAATATATTAATTTCAAGTACTCTTTTTCCTTCTTCAATATAAATTTCCTTATAACTAAAATTATTTTTCATAATAAACCTCCTTAATAAATAAAAAAGCCTGGGAAATATCATTAAATATCTCCCAGGCTTTTCTCCTTCCGTGTCCACAAATACTTGTGTGTTTTCTCTCGGACCAGCTAGCATAAATACTACGGAACCCTAGAAAACTATGAATTTTAAGTTTGAAATTTTAAACTTATTTTAGCATAATTATATATTGCAATCAAGCTATTAAATTTATTAACTTGCTTGTTGTATTTTACTATTTTTAGTTGCTTTTTTATTATTCTTAATTGATGAATCTATGTAATAAGTCCCTATAGCAAATACTGATAATATACTTCCATATACATTAAATAATCCTAAGAAAGATAAACTTTCTTTTTCATAATGTCCACCACCTTTTGGCGCCTCAATATCTTGAGGTTTTATATGTTGAGCTGCATATGAAAGTGTTCCACTTACTTTTGATAAGTATCCTTGAGTGTATATGTTAAAAGCACCTAAAGCTAACATAGCTACTACTATTAATTTAGCTATTGTTTTTGAAATTGTTCCAGAATTTTTTATATTGAACATCTTTTTAAAGAAATTCATAACAAAATTCCAATAAAGTCCAACATGAATTCCTATAAATGCTATTGATAAATAAGATGCGCCTAAGTGAAGCATTTTCCAAAACATAACTCTATCATAAGTTGCTGCTTTCATCATGCATACACCACTTACTAATATTGTGCAAACTAATACCAATAATAATGCACTTATTATATATGAAACTCTCGTTCTAGTCTTTAAATTTCTATCAAATATTCTTTTTGTTATATTTATTACCCATTTTCTGTTTACTATAATGTGTACTAATATAAGTGCTCCAAATATCATTCCACCTCTAACATGGAATTTGAAACCGACTAAGCCGATATTGAAAAACGTCACGAATAACGCAATCATAGCTATATCTAATACTATTTTAAAAATATTTTTCTTATTCATTATTGCTATATTCTCCTCCTGATAAATTATTATTAACTTTTTTATTTAGTAATATCAAATTATGATATTGATTTTCATTACCATAATATTATATAATGTATTTTCTTTTAAAAACTTAAATATATTTGTTTTTTTTATACTATATTTGGTTGATTTTTATAATATATTTGGATTGTTTTAAACTAACATTTTGTATAGGAGAATAT
>CAMEPL010000058.1 GCA_945931665.1 uncultured Clostridium sp.
TCACATATAAAATTATTAGTAGGAAGATCTTTAAATATCGCCAATGCCGAAACATCATTTCAAAGAGACTTGGAACTGAGACTTCATGTAGTCGGTGAGCTCGAAAAGATTTTAGTGAAATTAGGAAAAATCGTTTCAGTTGAATATTATTAAAAAATAAAATCGCAAAAACCCTAAATTGGATTTTTGCGATTTTTTAGTTCTTGAGTGAAGTAAATTAGCCGAAATTGAACTTAGTTTGCCAAAATATATCTTATATATTATTTTGAGTAGAACTCAACGATTAGTATTTCGTCAATTTCGATTGGCACTTCTTGTCTCTCTGGTAATCTTGTTAATACTCCTGAGAATTTATCCATATCTTTAGCTAAGTAAGGATACTCGTTTAAAGCGCCATTTTCAAAGTTTTCTTTAAACATTACATTAGTTCTAGATTTTTCTCTTAAAGAAACTTCATCGCCAATTTGTACTGCGAAAGAAGGTATATCTACTTTTTTACCGTTCACTAATATATGTCCGTGAACTACCATTTGACGTGCTTGTCTTATAGAGTTAGCGAATCCTAATCTATAAACTACGTTGTCTAATCTACATTCTAACATTTGTATTAAAGCTGTACCTGTTGATTCTTTAGACTTTTCAGCTTTTTTAACATAGTTTCTAAATTGTTTTTCTAATACTCCATAGTAAGCTCTCAATCTTTGTTTTTCTAATAATTGAAGTCCGTATGGTGAAAGTTTTTTGTCTGCTCTAGAAGTTCCTCTTCCAGCTCTATCCATTGCTTTTGGATGTCCGCATACATTTAATCCTAAACGTCTGCATTGTTTAAATCTTGGTCCCATCATTTTTGCCATTTGTGTTGTTCTCCTTAAAAATTATATTTGCCGCGATAATTTTTAAAGCCAATATTATTATAACACTTGTTTTTATTATTGTAAATGATTTTCATTATTAAACAATATGTATTTTTAATATATTTTTGTTATTTATTATATAATAAAGTATTTGTAACAAAATAAAAAGCTGATTACAAAATAAATTTGCATCAGCTTTTTTGAAGAATCGTATAATCATCAGGCATACTGGTCATAACATCAATATAGATTATATGTAACGCGCAAAATACATACTTAATCTAAAAATAGTATTTTTATCTTTCATAAAGATTTATTATACTAATCAATAATTTTAAATATTAATAGAGTTCGATAGCTACCACACTTAACTCGATTACTCTATTTAAAAATAATTAAAACTATCGTCATTTCCTTAGCCTAATTTTATTATAGCAGAGTTTTTTTATTTTGTAAATGATATTAATTATCATTATCGCACTTTTATTTTTTAAGCTCTTTTTCAATATTTTAGGGATATATCAAATTTCTTTTTATTTTTTTAAATAGAATCTTTATTTACTTTAATATATTATTTATATATTTATAATTATTTCAATTTTACAAGTTGCATTTTATTTTTTTGCATATTCCAAATATATCCTTTGATTTTCCGCTTATAAAAGTAAGTTTTTAAATCTTATATATAACATAATGTCAATCTAAATTAAATCGTTTTTAAATACATATTTCACGTAATCCCAAGTTATTCACTCTATTGTAAACTTATAGAATCATTTTAATATAAAATATGACAAGTTTTATTTTCAGAATTCAATCAATTTTCTCAATATAGGATTTTTCAATTTACATCTTGCTTTTTCTGTAAATTACCATTATAATAATTCTTAACATTGCATTATAAATTTTTATTAATTTTTACAATATAATATATATCTGTATATTTTTTGACTAAATTAATAAAGTTATAATTAATATATTATTTATTTTGAGGAGGAATTTATGGAGACTTTAAACGGTATTATAACAGTAGTAAATGATTTTTTATGGACGTATATCCTTGTAATAGCTCTAATAGCTTTAGGAATATACTTCTCTATAAAAACTAAATTTGTTCAATTCAGGTATTTTAAAGAAATGTTCAGACTTTTAGGCGATGGAATGGGCAAAGATGCTAAAAAGGACGGGAAGGTTTCTTCATTCCAGGCGTTCTGTATAAGTACAGCCTCTCGTGTTGGAACTGGTAATATAGCTGGTATATCAATTGCTATTGTAGGTGGAGGTCCTGGAGCGATATTCTGGATGTGGATTGTTGCACTTATAGGTTCTGCATCAAGCTTTGTAGAAAGTACATTAGCACAAATATATAAAATTAAAGACGGCTCTGCTTTCAGAGGTGGTCCTGCTTATTATATGGAACAAGGTTTAAATAACAAAGGTATGGCAATACTATTCTCAGTATTAATAACTCTTTGCTTCCCATTTGTTTTCAACGCTGTTCAAGCTAATACAATGACACTTGCATTTAACGCTGCATTTGGTGTTGATAAATTATTTATGGGTATAATATTATGTGTATTAACTGGTTCAGTTATATTCGGTGGTGTACACAGAATAGCTAAAATAACAGAAATTATAGTTCCTGTATTTGCTGTTGCTTATATATTAGTTGCATTATTTGTAATTGGTAAAAACATAACTTTAATGCCAGAAATATTCGAAGCAATATTCTCACAAGCACTTAACTTTAAAGAATTTACAGTTGGTACTTTTACTGGAGTAATATTAGTAGGTGTAAAAAGAGGTCTATTCTCTAATGAAGCTGGTATGGGTAGTGCTCCTAATGCTGCTGCAACTGCTGATACATCTCACCCAGTAAAACAAGGTTTAATCCAATCACTTGGAGTTTTTACTGATACTATAATAATCTGTAGCTGTACTGCATTTATGGTACTTCTATATACTCAATTTAATGCAACAGATGCTACTGGTATAGAACTTGCTCAAGAAGCATTAAGTCATCACATAGGTTCTTTCGGGTATGTATTTATAGCTATTTGTATATTCTTATTTGCATTCAGTTCTATAGTTGGAAACTATTATTATGGAGAATCTAATATAGAGTTTATATTTGGGGAAAATAAAGCTCTAATGTCAGTATTTAGAGTTTTAGTTGTAGCTATGGTGCTATTCGGTTCTCTTACAAGAGTTCAAATTGTTTGGGACTTAGCTGACATAATAATGGCTCTTATGGCTATAGTTAACTTAATCGCAATAGCTCTTCTTGGTAAATTTGCATTTAGAGCACTAGATGATTACACTAGACAAAGAAAAGCTGGAATATCAAATCCTACTTTCAACCCTGCTAACATAAAAGGTCTTGGAAAAGTTGAATGTTGGGGAGATGACGAAGAAGCTGTTATGTAGCTTTAATATAAAATAGTTAAAATTATTATACTAATTTTTAATATAAGGTGGAGTAAAACAATGTTTTACTTCGCCTTTTTTATTTTTGTTAAAAATCTTTAATCTAATAGCATGTTTAAATAATATATAATTAATAATTAATAATAATTTATATTTAAATAGCATAGATATTTAGACGAATAAAATTATCTAAATCTTAAAATCTTAGACTTTACACTATTTCTGTTTAGAGATTGGGGGGTATTAAATGGATAATGGACCAGATTTAAAACTCAAAAAACAAAAAGAGTTTCTTATAAAATTCTGCTATTTTGGTGTTATTATAGGCGGTATAATACTTATAATTAAAGTGATGGGTCCTATACTCACGCCTTTTTTGATCGCATTTATTATAGCTGCAATTTTAAATCCATTAATTAAATTTTGTTGCAACAAATTCCGCCTTAACAGGGCGCTTATATCTATATTATTTGTCCTTGCATTTTATGCAATATCATCTTTTATAATAATCTTAATTGGTACAAAACTTTTAATATTAATCCAAAGTTTATTTACAACAATGCCACAATTTTTCTCAACTTATTTTGAACCATATATAAGGGATACTTTCCAACATTTTGAGAGTCTATTTCTTTCACTAGATCCAAACGTGATTTCAGCATTAGAAGAAAGTTCATCTAGTCTAATAAGTACTCTCGGCAACTTTGTAAGTAAATTTTCAACAACTGTTGTTAGTTATGTATCAGGATTTGCAACATCAATACCTGGTATTTTCCTAAAAACTATCATAACAATAATCGTAACATTCTTTATAACTATAGATTTTGAAAAAATAATAAATTTCATTAAAAAACAAATTCCTGAAAATGCTTCTAAGCCTATAAGTGAAAGTAAAAAATATATCACTACTACTCTGTTTAAATGTTTTTTATCTTATTTACTTATACTTACTATTACTTTTTCAGAGCTTGCAATTGGACTTACGATACTTAGAATACCTAATTCTATACTTATTGCCCTTTTTATAGCTATATTCGATATTTTGCCGGTATTGGGTACTGGTGGAATAATGATTCCCTGGGCGATAATTGCATTACTTTATGGAAATTATACAATAGGAATTGGTGTGGCGCTTATTTATATAATAATTACCATAATCAGAAATATTATAGAACCGAAGTTAGTTGGCCAACAAGTTGGACTACATCCTGTCGTCACACTTATAAGTATGTTTATCGGGCTTCACTTTTTGGGTTTTATAGGGATGTTAGGTCTTCCAATTACGATTTCTTTGCTTAAATATTTAAACAGCGAGGGCATAATTAAAATATTTAAATAAAACTCGCTCCGCTCGTGACGCCAATCAATCGGATATTCCGTTGTTTTAAATAAAAAGGGGCTGTCACAAAATAAACCTGCAGTTACCCAAAGAAAAAAGGACGATTTTTTGAAAAAATCGTCCTTTTCTATTTATGTTATATATTTTATTTGTATCATTAGTTACTTTAATTATTTTACTAATTTAGCGTATTCTTTACCAGCTTCTACACAAGCTTGTAGTGTTTCCTCGTCTGGGAAGAATTTTTTCTTAACTGTTTCAACTGGCATTTTGAAGTTCATTGATTTAAGTATATTTTCAGCCATTGTTATACCTTCTCCACTCCATCCATAAGATCCAAACACACCTGCTATAGTTCCTCTGTTTGCCATTGGATCTACGTTAGAGAATAAATCCCACATAGGTTTAACCATTGTTCTATTGATTGTTGGTGAACCTAATACAACTACTTTTGACTCTAAGAATCTGTCGTGCATTTCTTCGTGAGTTAATTGTTCTAAGTCATAAAGTCCAACTTCAACACCTTCAGATTTTGCTCCTTCTGCAACCTTTTCCGCCATTTTTTTAGTATTTCCATAAGCAGATAAGTAGAATATACTCACTTTATTGTTGTTAGTAACTCCTACAGCATCTTTTGACCATTCTATATATCTTTTAACTTGTTCCATAGGTGCTTCTGATAATATTGGTCCATGTGAAGTTAATATAGTATCAAAATCAAGACCTAATCCTACAACTTTGTCTACTCCATCTAATACATATTGTGCAAATGGTTTAACTATGCAATCATAGTAAACTTTTGATGCTTTTATATAATCTTCGTTATTTTTAACACATTCAGGGTCAAATTCACCATAATGGCATCCAAAAGCATCACAAGTGAATAATACTTTGTCTTCTGGTACATAAGTGAACATAGTATCTGCCCAGTGAAGCATTGGCGCAGTTATAAATCTTAAGTTTCTTTTACCTATATTTAAAACTTCTCCATCTTTTATTGTTTTAAATTTAAAGTCTCTGTTTAATTGGCTAGTTAAGTAGTTTTTAGCTGCTGTAGTACAATAAACTACTGCATCTGGATTTCTGTCTAATATATATGATAAACTACTCGCATGGTCAGGCTCAGTATGGTGAACTACTATGTAGTCTATATCTTCGATTGGTGTTACTTGTTCTATTTTTTCAAAGAATAGATCTTTAAAAGTTGATTTTACAGTATCTATTAAAACTGTTTTTTCATCTTTTATAAGATATGAATTGTAAGTTGTCCCAAACTCAGTCTCCATTATTATATCGAATACCTCTAATTCTTTGTCTAAAACTCCTGTATAATAGATATCTTTTTTTATTTCAAATACATTGCTCATCAATTTACCTCCTAGTTTTTCAATAATTTATGTCAATATATCTTTATAGCCGCTCTTATTATTATCATATTATTTACTGTAATATTTCTACATTTCTATGTTATATACCCACCCCTTATGTAAATAAACATTTTTAACATATTTATATTTTACCTCATATATTGATTATTTGCAAAATATATTTAAAATATTATATTAAAATTAAATAAAGACTATAGATGATGAACAACTCATCTCCATAGCCTTTTCATTAAAAATTATTTTACTAATTCATCTAATATTTCTTGTATATCATCTTCGCACATACCACATATAGTACCTGCTTCAGTTTCATCTTTTATGTCGTCTAAAGTTTTAGCGCCATTTTCGATTGCTTCTTTGATTGTATTATATGTAATATCTAAACATGTACATACTACTCTATCTT
Organism: uncultured Clostridium sp.; assembly: GCA_945931665.1. Lineage (GTDB taxonomy): Bacteria > Bacillota > Clostridia > Peptostreptococcales > Peptostreptococcaceae > Intestinibacter. Next base: position 6,415 of record CAMEPL010000058.1, read on the forward strand.
CCATCTTTATTTCTCCTATTTTATTTTAATATTTTCAAAAGCTTTTTATATATTTAATTTTGTCTACTAGTTGACATTTATTATATACCCTTAGAATATGTAATAAAACAGGATTTATGCTTTTACCATAATTTACACATAATAATTAATTTTTTAAAATTTAAAAGACTATAGATAGTGAATAATTTCTAATCTATAGCCTTCTATTTAAAACAATCTATTTAATTTTATAAATCTCTAATTTTTATTATCTCAACATCTTCAAAAATTTTCTCTGCATCTTCTTTAATAAAACTACCTGTTGAAGATGTTAATGCATTAGCCGCAGATACTGATACTGCGTATTTTAGTGATTCTACTAGTGAATATCCTCTTTCAAATCCTACTGCAAACGCTGCAACCATAGAATCTCCACAACCAACTGTATTTACTACTTCTATTTTAGGTGGTTTGCCTTGATAAATACCATCTTCTGATACTAACAACGCACCTTCTCCACCAAGTGAAACTACTACTACTTCGATTCCACCTTTATATAGCTTTACTGCACTTTCAATTATTTCATCTCTATTATTGATACTAATTCCAAGCAAACTCTCCATCTCTTCACTATTTGGCTTTATCATAGTTGGACAAGCTTTTATGCCTTCTTTTAATAAGTCACCACTAGTATCTAAGATTACTTTTTTGCCTTTTTTCTTAGCCATCTCTATTAAACCTTTATAAATATCTTTGTCCAAACCTTGTTGAGCACTTCCTGAAATAGTTACTACATTTGTTTTGTCTAAGATTTCATCAAATTCTTTTATAAATAAATTCTTTTCGTCTTCTGATACTAAAGCTCCAGGTTCTAAAAATTCTGTAGATATGTTGTTTGGATCTAAGATGTTTATACAATTTCTATTTTCACCTTTTGTGTGAACAAATTCACTTTTTATTTCATCTTTTTTAAGCAACTCTTCTACTAAAGCACCAGTATGTCCGCCGACAAATCCAGTAGCTAGTATATCTTCACCGCACATTTTTATAACCCTAGAAACATTAAGACCTTTTCCACCTGCTGTCATATTGCAAGTAGCAACTCTTATTACTTTCCCTGATTCTACTGTTTCTTTTATGTGATATGCTTTATCAACAGATACATTTAATGTAATTGTTGTAATCATAAGTCTACCTCTCTGTTATTTTTTATTTTATTCCTTCACTATCGATTAACAATTTACCTTTTACTGTTCCTGGAGTTTTATACATTTCAAATGCTGATGCTATATCTTTTAGCGGAACTTTTTTAAATATTAATGATTCATCAAATTTAAGTTCACCAGTTTTGAAATAATGAGCTGTCAACACCCATTCTTCTCCTGGGAATGGTGCGCTGTATGACATCCAAGATCCTGTTAATGTAAATTCTTTACGGTTCATATTTTCCCATTCTTTAACGCTAAATGATATTTCTTTTGTTGGTGTTCCGATAAAGCAAACATTAGCTTTATTTGCTGCAAGTTCAAATGCCATTTTCATAGTTATTGTATTCCCTGCAGTTTCATAGATATAATCAAATCCTCTTCCATCTGTCATATCCATTGCAGTTTGCATAAAGTCATCTGCTAATGTGTTTATTCCTTCATCTGCTCCTAGTTTTTTAGCTAAGTCTAATCTAGCGTCGTTTATATCAAATACTACTACTTTTTTAGCTCCAAATATTTTTGCCCATTGCATTGTGAATAAACCGATTGTTCCTCCACCTAAGATAGCAACTGTTTTTCCACCTTGATATGGAACTCTTTTTAAACCATGAAGTGCAACTGTCGCTGGTTCAAAGAATGCTCCTTGTTCAAATGATACTTCATCTTCAAATTTAACTGCATTTTTTTCTGGAACTACAACGTATTCTGCAAAGCTGCCAAATTCTCTTGAACCGATAAAGCTATAGTGTTTGCAAAGTGAGTAATTACCTTTTTGGCAATCTTCACATTCTAGGCAAGGAACAAGAGGTACACCTGCGACTCTGTCACCTGGTTTTAAAGAAGTTACACCATCTCCAACTTCTTCTATAACACCTGAAAATTCGTGACCTAATACATTTGGGTAGAAGTGACAAGCATCTCCGTTTACTCTTGGCACATCTGAACCACAAATTCCTGTATATTTTACTTTTATTAAAACTTGACCTGCTTTTGGTACTGGTTTTTCTATATCTTCAAATCTTATATCTTCTCTAGCATGAACTACTCCTGCTTTCATTTTTATACCTTCTTCCATTTTCAAATTTTTAATCTCTTTTATGCTTGATTTTGGCAACCGCACATCATCATTCTATTTTTAACTAGCTCTTTAACTTTTTGAATACCAACTGCTCCATATTTTTTAGGATCTATTGTTTCTGGTTTTTCTTCTAAAAGTTCTTTTACACCGTCTGTATATGCAATTCTTAATTCTGTTGCAAAGTTAACTTTGCATATACCTCTTTTTATACTTTCTTTTACTGCTTCTTCGCTAAGCCCTGATGCCCCATGTAATACTAATGGTACATCTACGATTTTTCTGATTTCTACTAATCTATCTAAATCTAATTTTGGTTCACCTTTATAAACTCCATGGGCTGTTCCGATTGCAACTGCTAATGAGTCTACACCCGTTTTTTGAACAAATTCTAGTGCCTCTTTTGGATCTGTATATCCTCCATCACCACCGTCTAAGTCATCTTCTTTTCCTCCAACTTTACCTAGTTCAGCTTCTACTGGGATATTTGAAGGATGGCAAGAATCAACAACTGATTTAGTTATAGCTATATTTTCTTCAAATACACTGTGAGAACCATCTATCATTATTGAAGTATAACCTTCTCTTAAAGCTTGCATTGCAAGGGAAAAACTACTTCCGTGATCTAAATGCATTGCTACTGGAACTTTTGCATCTTTAGCTGCTGTTGCTACATTTGCTAAGTAATAGTCAAGACCTGCATATTTTACTGTTGATGGTGTTGTTTGCATTATAACTGGTGCATTTAATTCTTCTGCTGCTTCAATTACTGCCATAACCATTTCCATATTTTCAACATTGAAAGCCCCTACTGCATAATTGCCTTCTTGAGCTTTTAATAACATTTCTTTTGTTGTAACTAACATTTTACAACCTCCTCTTTCCTATTTAATTTTTGCAATTTTCTTAATTTTTCAGTCGATATATTTTCCTGATTTATATTAATTTCTGTGTTTAATCTTCTAGTTTCTAGATTTTTTTATATTACTAATTGTGACTTTATGTATTGATTTAATAAAAGCGTGAATTTCTTTGGCTTATTTAATTCGGCGATAAAATCAAATACCGCCGAATTAAATAAATTGATTGTGTAAGTTATTTTAAGGTAAGCTTATGCTATTTCTTCTTCTTTTAATTTTTTAGATCTATCTTTTGAAGTTTTAACTGCAAATAACATACAAATTCCGTATATTACTGCTACTGCTATTAATCCTGGTATGTTATCTCTAGTGAATAATTCTGTAAATATATAAGTTATTGGTGAACCACCTTGGTCAAGTGCTGCTACTTGAGCTGCTCCATTAAGAGAGTTTGTAGTTGTTGCAAGTGCTGTTACCCAAGGTATTGTTTGGTTAGCTATCCATATTGTTAAGTACATTATAAATGAACCTGATATTATTGTTCTAAATAAATTTCCTTTATGTACACCTGTTGCTATTGCTATGAAGAAACCTATTGTTGCTAAGTCACCAAATGGTAATACTTGATTTCCTGGAACTATTACTGCGATTAATATTGTAAGTGGTATAAATATTAATCCAGCTGTTACAACTTGTGGATCCCCTAATAATATTGCTGGGTCTAATCCTATATAGAATTCTGCATCACCGAATTTGTCTGATAATATTGCTTTTGCTCTTTCTGATAATGGTAGTAAACCATCCATTATACATTTAACAACTTTAGGCATAAGTACCATAACTGCTGACATATTTATACCTAATTGTAATGATGCTGATATATCATATCCTGCAAGTAGTCCAACTACTGCACCTAATATACCACCGATTACAACTGGTTCTGCAAGTACTCCAACTTTTTCTTGAAGTAAATCAGCTGTTATATCTATATTTTTTAATCCTGGTATTTTTTCTATTATTGCATCTATAGCACAAGCTATTGGTGCTAAATATGCTGATGTACCATGTGGTACTGTCAATCCGTCTAATTCAAAATAATCTTCCATTATTGGAGCCCATAAATCCCCTAATTTATAAGCTACTGCTGCATGAACGATTACACCTGCTATACCTATCCAGAAGTTGCCTGTTACTGCATAAGCAATTGCACCTGTAAAAGTCATATGCCATATATTCCATATATCTATGTTTACTGTTCTTGTTAATTTTAAGAATATCATTATTAAGTTTACTGCTATTGCTAGTGGTATTGCTACTGTTGCTATACTTGATGCCCAAGTCATAGGAGATGCCCCTGGCCATCCCATATCTACAACACTCATTGATAAACCGAAGTTTTCTGACATTGCTTTAGCTGCTGGCCCAAGTTGCGCATTCATCATATCTACTATAAGTCCAAGACCGACAAAGCCAACACCTATCATTAATCCTGAACGTATTGCTTTTCCTACTTTTACACCGACACATATACTTAAAATTGCTATAACTACTGGAAGCATAACTGATGCTCCAAGACCGATTATATAATTAATTATATCCCCAAATATACCCATTGTTACTCCTCCTGTTATTGAACTTTATATTCTATTTAATCTATATTCCTCTTGCAATTTTTTCCAAACTTTATATAATATTATTATAAACTTTATATTTTACTTTACGATAATGCAGATTCTCTCTAGAGAAAACCTACATTATTTTTTTATCCTTGTAATACTTCTAGTATTGCTTTTTCTGTTTTTGCTACACCAACACCTGATATAAATGGCATTCCTGTTATTAGAGGCACTCCATAATCTCTTTTTACTTTTGAAGTTGTAACTATTAAACAAGCTCCATCTAAGTTTGATTCTATTTCAGATATTCTAACTTGGCATATATCTACGTCTATTCCATTGTTTTTTGCTAACTCCACTATTTTATTTGCTGCTATTGTTGAAGTTGCTACTGCTCCACCACATGCTACTATAACTTTCTTTTTCATAATTATTTACTCTCCTTTTCTTTCACTATATTTATTATTTCACTGCATTTATTTGCATTTGATAACTTATTTAAAACATCTTTATCTTGTAATACTGCTAATATATTTTGAAGTAATTCTAAATGTTTTTTAGGATCATCTACTGCTAACATAAATATTACTTTGGCATCTACTTCTTCATCATCTGTCCCCATTTGTATAAATTTAACTGGTTTTTCTAAAGTTGCAATTGCTATTCCTGCTTTATTCACATGTGAAACATCTGTGTGAGGGATCGCTATTCCAAATCCATCTACATCTATTCCTGTTGGAAATTCGCTTTCTCTGTTTACTAATGCATCGATGTAACTATCTTTGCAAAATCCTTCTTTTATAAATTCACCCCCAACTTGTTCAAATACTTCCTTACTGTTTGTTGCTTCTAATCTTGGAAATATAAGTTCTTCTTTTAATTGTTCCCAAACCATTTTCTCACCCCTAAATACTATATTCATATTTTCTTATAATTTCTGCTAATTCATATTCTGAGTTTGCATTTTCAATGGCTGTTTTGAATCTTTCTTGCCCCAACATATTTACTAAGTTGAAGAATGCTTTTAGATGGCTTTTGTGGTCGATTGCACTTAGACAACATACAAATTTGACACCTTTTTCTGAATCTTCCCCATCTCCAAAATCAATAGGATTTTTTAATCTGATTAAGTTCATTCCTATTTTTTTAGTTCCTGAATTTAGTCCTTCATGAGGAAGTGCAAACCCCTCTGATATTACAACATAAGGACCATTTTCAACTACATTTTCTATCATTTTGTCTATGTAGCTTTCTTCGATATAATCATTATCTAGTAAGTATTGAGCTGATTTTCTAATTGCATCTCTCCAGTCACTACATTCAACATCTAGTTCAATATGTGTACTTGGTAACAAATGGTGAAGGTAAGGATCTGTGTAGTTTACTTGTTCTTCATGAACTCCATCATCAAAATAGTCATTTATTGCCTCAGTAACTTTTTCTTGAAGACCAGGTGGTAACTGTCCTTCAAATTCTATAAAAACTGATTTAAGTTTGTTTAAAACTCCTTTTGCAGTTATTTCTTTTGTCTCAACCCTATGTGGAATATTTCTTTTGTTTCTTATCTCATCTATTTTTGTACCAACTTTTAAGTAATCTTCATCACTAAACAGTGGTGAAACTATTACATAGTCTATATCTACATTTTTTAGTGGTACTGTAGATATTATTAAATCTGCATGACTTTCTAATATATTTTTTTCGTCATGTGATGAGATTATATCTACTATCTGGAAGTTGTAGTGAGATTTTAATTTAGCTAGTAGTAATTGTGATGTTCCAATTCCTCCACTGCAAACTACTACTACATGGAACGCTATTTCTTGGTTTTTCTTTCTTTCCATAGCTGCACATATGTGGATTGTAATATATGTAATCTCTACTTCGCTAATTTTTCTTTCAACATACTTTTCAATAATATCAATATGTTTTTTCACTGCTAGTACTATATCTGGATTTTTAATTACTACTTCATCTAAAAATTCATTTGATTGTAAATCGTTTATTCCAGTTCTAAAAATCGATCCTAGGTGATTTGATAAGTTTTGGTAGAAGTCGTAATCGTTGTTAAGATTGACTTTTAGTTCTTCTGATATAGCTTCTATAAAAGTTCTTGTTATTAATTGAACTTTTACCATGCTCTTGTTTTCATTTTGTTTTTTTAAATATCTTAAGCTATTTAAAAACTTACTTAAAAATCTTATCTCATCTGGTGTAGACATAACTCCTAAATATTGTGACATATATTTTAGTATGTCTTGTGCCATGGCATATTTACTGTTGTTTATGTCTTGCTGAGCTTCTATAAGTTCACCGCATCCAATTCTAGATACTGCGATTGTTAGATAATTTTTAAGTTTATTGTATGAGTTATCTGTTAGATAACTTTCATGAGCATGTTCTTGTTCATTTACAATCTTATGGATTTTTTCCATTTCCTCTTTAAAAAGTACATTATCTTTATTTAAGCTAGTGAATAAATTAATATTATTTCTATCTGCTGTTATCATATTTAGTAGGAAAAACCTCTTATCACTCTCCAACCCTTCAAGTCTAAGACCTTTGTTTGCATTTGATATAACTGTTAAATTCCCACTTTTTAAAAATTCCTTTACTCCACTTAAATCATTTATTATTGTTGCTCTGCTGACGAATAATGTATCAGCTATTTTTGAAAGTGTGATATATTCGGAAGATTCTATTAGCAACATCGCTATCATCGATTTTCTTTCTTCCTTTGATAATTTATAACTGTAAAAATCTTTATCTCCGATTAAATTCATAGCTTCTTTGATATCTTCGTTATACTGTATTTTCTTTTTGCTACCTATACTAACCATTGATAAATCGTTTTCTTGAAGAAAATCATTTATGTCATTTAAATCGTTTCTTATTGTTCTTTCTGAAACTTCAAAGCTCTCTGCTAATTGAGAAATTGTTATCTCTTCACTTTTAATTATTTCTATTAATATTTCCCTTGTTCTCTTCTTCATCTTATCACCTCAACTTCTATGATTAAATAATATCAACTTTTTCATAAATAAAACAGTCAAAAGTTTTTCATTCTTTTTTGAAAAGAAATATAATAGTTTAGTTTTTTTCACAGTATTTTGAAAGGATGTAGATTAATATATTTCTTTTCACTTTTTTGTGCAAAAACCTACTCTATTCAATTTACATTTTTTCATTTTTTATGGTTTGGAATATTGTTACAATAAGGATATCTCATATTTCTATATGTTGCAAATTTAAATTTAAGGGGGAAATTATATGCATAAATTAGTTATATTCGATATTGATGGAACACTTCTGGATACTGAAGTTGCTGTACTTAAGGGGTTACAAAAATGCTTATCTATTCATCATAATATAGAAATAGATTTAAAAGACTTGACCTTTGCTGTTGGTATGGCGGGAGATAAAGTATTTGGTCACTTTGGAGTTGATGATTCAGAAGGCGTAAGTTATAAAAAGTGGATAAACTATATTGATAACTTCAGAAATGACATACATATCTTTGATGGAATTGTACCTACATTAGATAAGCTAAAAGAAGAGAATGTAAAACTTGCAATTGCAACATCAAAAACAAGATTTGAATATGATACTACTGTTGAAAGCTTTGGGTTAAATCATTACTTTGACTATGTTGTTACAATAGACGATGTCAAAAATCCAAAACCAAACCCAGAACCTCTTTTAAAAATCTGTTCACTTGCACATGTTGATGTAAATGATGCGTTATTTTTAGGAGATACTGAATTTGATATAAAATGTGCCCATGATGCACATGTTGATTTTGGTCTTGCCATGTGGGGTGCTCATGAAAAATGTGTAAAAATGTGTGATAATTATTTTTTTAAACCTATGGATATTGTTGATTTTTAATAAAAGTCTTAATATATAACTTAAAAAGCTGTAGCAATTTGCTACAGCTTTTATATATCTAACTTTATATTTTATAAACTATTTAATTATATATTTCTATCAAATATCTAGTTAATCTCTATTTTATCTCACCTTTATAATGTTTTTTAACTGTTGCCAAAATTATTTCAACAGCTTCATCAATACTTATCTTGCTAGTATTTATGCAAA
>CAMEPL010000059.1 GCA_945931665.1 uncultured Clostridium sp.
AAGCATCACTTTCGGTCTTATACTTCTGATATTCTATTCTTGCTACAGATTTATAACACTCTTTATCAAGATGACCTTTACCACCAAAATGTTGTGCCATTCTTTTGTTTATATCTACAGTTTTACCAACATAAATTACGTTGTTATTAATATCTTTAAATCTATAGCAGTATGAAACCATTTTAAGTCCTCCTACTCTCTCAAATAAGGTTTTAATAATTTATCTATTAAATCTTCTTCTATAAAATAACTTTGAACTTCTGTAACTCCATTTTTATTTTTAACTTTACATCTTCCTACGTCTTTTATATCTTGTAAATTATGTCCCTTACCTATAATAGTATTGCTATCAGTTTCATCATTAGTTCTAAGTCCTATAACTTGTGGGCAATTCATTTTGCATTTACCTATAGTGTCTTTTGTAGCATCTTGTAAGCATAATATAAAATAACATCCATACTTTCTTCCTACACACATTATATCGTGAAGTTTATCTTTACATTTACTATTTCTAGTCAATAATACAACTTCATCTATTACAAATACAAAGTAACTCATTTTCTTATCATGTTTTTTATTATAACTTACTACATTTCTACATCCTGCATCATTTAATATTTTTGCTCTTTCTTTAAACTTCTTTTCTAACCATTCAACTTGCTCTAAAAACTTGCCACAAGTAGTAGACATTCCTCTAAAATGCTTATGGTTTCTGAAATAATACACATCAGATTCAGCCATATCGCAACCTAAGAAAACTAATTCTTTTTCAGTATAAGTAAGCATTAAGCTTGTAATCAATACATTTACAATATTAGATTTTCCTGCCCCAGTCATGCCACCTATTAATAAGCTACCGTCTAATATATCTATCTTGAAGTCATTACCTTCTAAATCTTTACCTAAATAAAAGCTAAGTCCTTCCTTTTCTCCTTCTTTGAATTGATACTTTATAGTATTATCAACTTTATACTCACTAAAAGCTTCTGTAGGCATATATTCATATTTAATTGTGTTACTGATTCCTATATTTTCTTGATCTTTTTCTTGTTCTGAATATAGTACCTCTACATATATATTTTTATAATCAACTATCTTAAAATTTATAGGTCTTTCAACTATATTTTCAATTATTTCTCTATAATCTTCTAAATTATTTATTGTAACTTCTCCATGTCTTTTAAGTCTTAATTTAAACTTATACAAAACTTCATTATCATATACATTTATAATATCTAACTGCTTAACATCTATAAATCTATGCAAATTTGGATAGTCGGCTATATTAAAATTATCACAAATTAAATTGATAATTTTTTCTTTTACATTATTTAAAAAAGAATATTTACCTAAATTTATTATCATAGCTAACCCCCTTGAAATCTGCTACAATATAAGAAAAATATATTATAAAGAATTTATATAAAAAATGATAAAAATATTAGTAGTAATAGTAGTAGGTGTGATTTCTCACACCTTTATTTTTTTACTTATAGGTTTTAAAGAAATTACCACATCTAATACATCTGCATAGGTAATAAGTTTCAGTTTCTGATATTATTTCATACTCATAACATTCATAACAACCTTTTTCCCAATTCATATTAATCCCCCCTATATTAAAGCTACTATAATAGCTATATATCCTAGATAAGTAACTGCAACAATTCCCATTAGAAGCTTCCTTTCTTTTTAGCCACTTCAAATCCTCCACAAGCTTCAACTGTTGTAAATTCATAATCATTGATTAATATATCTTTTAAAGTGTAAAAGTCATTTTGTGCTTCTTCATTAACCTCTAAGCATATATTTCTAAAATCTCTATAACTCATATTATCTTTGTGAGTTAATATGGCCAAAACTTCGTTTTTGCTTTCTAAAGTATATATTTTCATAATTAATCCCCCTTAAAATTATCTTTGTTATATTATATGTCTACGTTGCTTTTTTGATACATAAGTTTACTAAAAAATAAAAAGCTATAGAAAATTAATTCCATAGCTTTATGATAAAAACTTTATTTAGATTTCAATAAAATACTTTTTGAACTGCTCATTGTCAACTTGTATTTTGTTGCCTTTCAAATCATCTAATACATAAAAGCCTTCATTTACATATCTTTTAACAATATCAAAAACTTGACCTACTTCTATTATTTCCCAAACTACTGAATACATTTCACATTCACTTACATTAAATTCTTTTATGCATTTACATTTCATAATTCTAAACCTTCCTTTGATTTATTAATCTTTTATTTAAAAAGCTATAGAAAATTAATCCTATAGCTTATTACGCACATTACTTATACATCCAATTATCCATATATCTCAATTCATCATTAACATCATCTAAATACAAGAACTCTAAATCATTTTCTTTCATATAATCTTGCATTTGAGGCAATATATTTTTATCCTCATAAATACTTTTATTGTCATGTATTATTTCTACAATGTCTACTCTACCATTTATTCTAAAATAAATTCTATAACCATATTTTTTAGTTTTCATAACTTCCTCCAACTTCCCTTAAGTTTTAATTTTATTTAAGCCTAAAATGGCAATAATAAATCTATTAACTTTTCTTTATGCTCATTACAAAGATATACTCTATTCCCTAAATCACTTGGCTTAGTATCTTCTGTAAAATCTATAAGTATAATACTATCATTATCACAACATTCGCAGATATGTTTATTATCATCAAATATTCTAATCATCAGATCTTCCCCCAGCTGTAAGAAGTGAATAGAAAAATACTACTAAAACAATATAAATTAATACCCCTAATATAATTTTCATTAGTTATCCCCCTATAATTTTAATCTGTATTTATATTTATGCCTACCAAAGACACCTTCTGTAGTTCTGTTAAGTTCCTTAGCTATATCTTCATAAGTAAATCCCCTACTCAATCTATCAAGCATTATATTATCTTCATACTCTGACCAAGCTTTATTATATTTATTAGTCTTAAATTTATCAGCTTCAACTTTTTCTAAATACCATTTTTCATTGCTAAAAATATTTATAGTCAAATTCTTTGTATGCCATAAGTCTTGATTTTCTTTTAAAAATTTTTTTAATTGAAACTCGTCAAGCATATAAGGCTTTTGCTTAGTTCTTGCTCTCATACATTTGAAATTAGTTTTAACTATTCTTTTTCTTATAGTATCTTTATTAATCCCAGTCATATATTGAATTTCTAATAAGGTATACCATTGTGCTTGATGCCCTAATCTTAAAGTATTATATGCTCTTTCTTCTATTGCTCTTTTCGTTCTACCTAGCTTTTTACATAAAGTATCTACTTTAATTTTTCCCCAATTTTCGACTAGGAAATTATCTTCTTCTTTAGTCCATTTTTTCCTTGTTCTTTTAGCTTCTGTATTCAATTATATCCCCTCTTATTTTGATGTTTTATCCCTTGTTATATATTTACATTAAGAGAAGTTTAAAACCTCTCTCAATGCCCTTTAAATTCGTTTTATCCTATATCGTGAAACTTCTTATGACAATCTTCACATAAAACTATTAAATCATTCATATCTTCATCGCCTATACGCTCATAAGTATTATGATGAACATGAAGCTTAATATCAGTTTTACTACATAATTGACATTTATATCCTGCTTCTTTTAATTTACTTTCTCTAATAGCTTTCCAATGCTTAGTTTCTAAATACTGCTTATAATTCTGCTTATAGTCCTTTACAAAAGCTTTTATTATAATAGCATTCTCTACAAAATCTAAATCTATTATTCCATCTTTTATCAACTTGCTAGTTGAACATAAATAAATATTCTCAATATCCTTATTGTCAAAACAATGAGCAACCCCTCCAATATCGCAAGTTTTACTTGTAATATTTATACAACCACAATTAGAATTTTGAACTATTTCTTCCCCTTCTAAATGATAAGTTGTTACCCATATACAAAATCTATCATCAATTATTTTTGTTTCAATTACTAACCCATCAACATTTTCAAATTCACCTGATTCATTTTTATAAGTTTTAAAGATATATCCTTTTACTTTGCCATCTAGTATTTTACTTTCAATGTCTTCTTTTAAATTTAATACCTTTTCCATAAAAAACAAATATTTATCCATTTACATATCACCCCTTAAAAGTTTTGATATTTTCATCCCTATAAAAAATTCTTTTCTCCAATCTTCTAAAGTATCAAAATTAGGGTTTTCTTCTAAACATAATTTATAAGCAATTTCTTTTACATCTTCTTCCTTAATTTCTTCTGAATTACTTGCATTTTTTTCTTCTTCTTGTGGTATAATATTATCATCAATTAAATTTTTATTTTCGTCATCCTTTACTTCGCCATAAGTAAGGGATTTTTTATTTTCTGTTATAACTTCTGCTTCTTCTATTTCTTTACCTTCTTCAAATTCTCTTTTCCATATTTCTATAGTTCTTGTATCTGTAGCTATTAGATATACATTTCTATAATGCAAATTGCCTTTTTTAGTCTTAACTATTTTTATATATCCTCTAGATTGAATTTGTTTTATATATTTTTTTAATGTATCAACTTTACCAATCTTTAAGTCATAACACATTTTTTCTTGTGTTGGGTAAGTCTGTTTATCATTTCCTGCACAACTTACTAAATAAGAATAAACCCCTTTTGCTTGTATAGATAATTCTCTATCTTTCATAGGTAATTGAGATATTATCCCGTACCCATAACTTTGAAGTGATGTTTTTTCAAATAATATTTCATCACATTCAACTAAATTAAAATCTACTATTTTTGCCATTATTATTCCCCTTTCATATCCCTTTTAATTAATTCCATTACATACTCTTGAAAGCTTTTACCATCATTTATAAGCTTTATTTTTATTTCTTTGAATTCTTGCTCTGTTAATCTAACAGTCATACTTTTCTTTTTATTAGTCATATTTATCACCTCAATACAAGTATATATATTTTAAGTTAATACGTCAATACTTATTTTGCCCAAATATAAAATAAATAAATATAAAATAAAAATAAATTAATAGTAAAAGATGTTAATAGTAAAGACTGTTAATAGTTATTACCCATACAATGGAGTACCCATACAATGGAGTACCTAAAAAAAGGGGGGTCGAAAATAAGGGTATAAACCTTAAAAAACATTGAAATTTACATATTTTATTCGACTACCCTAAAAAGGGGGTATCGATAAGTTTACATAATAAAATATACCGACTACCCTAAAAAGGGGGTATCGATAAATATTTGTGGATTATGTGGATATTGTGGATAAATACATATACAATATAAATGGAATAATTTTACAAGCACCTAGTAGAGAAAAGCACTCATACCAAAGGAGGAAGAAATGAAAATAAAATTACTTGAAAATGATAAAATAATAGAAGTGCCAAACTATTGGAAATGGCATTTAGTAGAAGGTAAAAAAGTTATTTATGACCAAAATAAAAAAATAATTGCAATAGTAGTAGAGGAATAATAAGAAATGTGTTAATATATAAATGTATTATAACTATATATTTTATTATCGATAATTCTTATATCAATAGAACTTTGGGAAGGCATATAGTTTAAAGTTTGGTCGCCGAGAACTGTATGCTTTTTTCGTGTCTATTTTTAATTTATTTAATGTATAAATATATTCAGATATGCTTATAATACCTTTTAAATTAGATTTTAAAGGGTGGTCGGTTATATGTTTAATATATTTAATCAAGATGAAGAAAAAGGCTCATACTGGGAAAGAAATCATCAAGATAATTTTTATAGTGAGAGTAGTTATAATAATAATTTTCAATATTGTAGATCATGTGGAAGATATGAACGCTTTGAATATGATAGATGTTGTGTATGTCATTCAAATTAAAATAGCCTATACAGAAAGTATAAGCCATTAAAACGTTTGATGTAAATTTGTGGAACTTCAAAAATCTAGACAATAATTATAAACTTATTGTACAACTTAATTATACTTTTTTACGATAAAATTTGTCAATATTTCATCGAATATAAAGGAATTTAATCGTATTTATAGAATTATATATATGTACTAAATTTGGCTGTGTTTTAGTACCTCCTTGCTTTTCAGTATTAATTATATCGTCAATAAAGAAGATTGCTTTTTAGCAGTCTTTTTTTATTTGCTTAAATTAAAACATAAAAAAAGAAGCTAGATCCCTAAAGCTTCCCTTTTTACTGAACTTATATGATTGTAATGACGTTGATATTGTAATCTTTAGCCGATTAACTGTTGAATTTTAAATCTACAACTAGATTATGCAAGTTAAAGTTGGATATACTTATATTGTAGCAAGTAAAAAAAGCTATCGCAACAAGACAATAGCTTTTTCTAACTAAAATTACAAAACAATTACAAAACTTTAAAAATATAAAAACACAAAAAAATACAGATTAAAAATAAGATAATATATTCTTACTTCATGTAATATTATTTTTAAAAAACTATCATTAGTTTTTTATTATATTATACCATATTTTACCAATAAAATAAACTATCTTGGAATTAAATAAGTATCTTTATAACCTTTTTATATTAATTCTAAATAATCTGTACTTACATATCCAAGACCTTTATTACCTTTGTATCCTTCTATAGATACCCAACCATTTAGGCAATAGTTAAGTTTTACTGTATCACCTTTATTTAATTTTCCTATTATACTATATTGAGTTCCTCTGTCAAATCTAATATTTAAAACATTAGCTGTTACTTTAGCTTTTTTACCTGTATAATCTCCATTTTTAAAAGTTACAGTTGATGATCCTTGTCTAGTACTTCCTTTACATTGCTCAATAAACCAGTCCCAATTATAACCAAATTTATTTGTTCTTAAAAGTTGAGGGCAATCTTTACCTGACCACTTATTATGCTGAATGACTTTATCTATAGTAAAATTATGATATTTTAATAATATCTTAACTAATTCTATAGCATTTTCATATGCTTTTAATTGTTTGTTTGCATCTGTAAATTGACATATCTCTATTCCTATAGATGTATTATTTCCAGCTGTAGTACCTGCGTGATAGCACTTAAAATTAGTACTTTGAGATTGATATATCTCTATATCATCTACAGTAAAGTGCCAACTTGCAGTACGTTCTCCGTTTTTATTTATATTTTTCATATAGTTATGATTATTTTTAGCGCTAGCATTATTATTTCCTGTATTATGTATAGTTATTGTAGTTGGTGTTATTTTCACATCTGGAATACAATGTCCTTTAGGAATTATATCTACTATTACCTTAGCACTTCCTATTTTAACTTCATCTAATCTGTTGTTTTTCATATTACTTTACCTCCTTAGAATTAACTTTATTTACTCCAACTTCTAGCATTTTTTTTATAGAATCAGGTATCCATACATCTAATTGGATCAAGTTCTCCATTATAGATAATCCTTCTTTAAATATGAATCCAACTACAAATGTAGATAACATCAAACTTAAATTAGGAATAAGATAATCTATACTTAAAAATATTACTAATACTATACATTCTCCAATACTTCTAAACATTCCGTTACTACAAGTTCTACTTTTTAATCTACCTTGTTTTGCTGCTACTAGAACTCCAGTTATAAAATCAATTACTATCAATCCAAAAAATACTATAAATAATACTTCTAATGTTACTAAATCCATTCTAAACTCCTTATTTTTTATATTAAAAAGGACCTAAAAATATAGGTCCTAAGTTATTTTATTTACTTCTCAATATAAATCAGTTACTTATTAAGACATCAATAATAACTCATTGGCAAGAGTTTTTCCTAATAACTCATGAGCATAAGTAGATGGGTGAGCATCTGTCCCATCTTTTGTATAAATATACATTTTACTTTTTGGAGTTAGATTTATTTTACTCCATATATCAATTATTCCTATTCTATATTTATCACTTATTACTTTTAAAGCTTCTTTCCCACTACTATAAGAGAATTCACTTCCTAATACAAAAACTATTCTAGCAGTAGGATTTATAGCATATAATTTATCCATTAAAAACAGTAAAGCGCCTAAGAAAGTAGTTCTGTGATCAGCAAAGCTACTACCATCACTATATGTCCACGTATCTTTATCAAAAGAGTTCCAATCTGTTAAACTAAAATTACTATTATTAGGAACTACATCAAATACATACAAATCATAATCTGCAGTTGTTTCATTAAATACATTTTCATAAGTTCTATAATAGCTATTATAAGATCCACCTGGTGTATAAGGAATAGGGCTACTTGGTATTATCACTCCTTGTTCTGCATATTCCTCTTTAGATAATACTAATGAACCATAAGTTTTTTGAGAACCATCTTGATTAGTATGGATAGCTAAACCAGGCATACTAACATTTAGGAAATTACATTCTAATATATCACAAGCTTCTTTTACATAACTTTTAGTAGCATATTGCCCAAATGATACAGATGTACCTAACCATAATATTTTCTTATTCCTCCAATGATTACCTGGATTTGTTGTAGGTATATTTAAATTATCTATACTTAGGTTATTGAATTGGATATAGCTATTTTTTATAGTAATATATAAATATCTACCATATATACTGTCTACAGGCACAGAAATAGCTATATAATAAGCATTTTGAGGTATTTCCATCTCAACATCTGCTCCATCAGTTGAAAAGCTACTGATCCAATTTTTATCCTTAGTAACAAATGCTCCACCATATTCCCCAACTTTAATTCCTCTTAAATTTATAGTTATTGCTTTATGGTCTAATTCATAATACAACGTAGAAAAACTAGAATTAGTCTGAAAACCTCCACTTGCTGTATATATTTTACCTTCTAATATTTCGGTATTTGACTCTAATAATTGCACCGTATTTTGAACATTCTTATATTCAGCTGAATAATCAAGCTCACTAGTTAATTTTAATAATGTATTATTATTTTCTTGTACAGTTTTATTTATATCTAATTTATTAAGTTCTATAGTTTTATTTTTAATTGTTATATATAAATACTTACCATATAAAGATGAATTGGTTACTGAAATGGCTATATAATAAGCATTTTGAGGTATTTCTGTTTCAATATTTGCCCCATTAGTAGAAAAGCTACTAATCCATACCTTATCTTTAGTGACAAATGCCCCTCCATAAACTCCAACACTTATATCTTTTAAATTAATAGTTACTGCATCTTTATCTAACGTATAATATAATGTTGAATAATTTTCTAATGATTGAAAACCTCCACTTGCTGTATATATTTTACCTTCTAATCTTTCAGTATTATTTTGTAATAATTGAGCAGTTATAGAACTATAATTTTCAATAATAGAATAGTCTAAGTCATCCATTAAAGTATCTATATTATCTTTATTTTTTTGTGCAACATCCTCAATTTCATTTACATTCTTATATTTTAATTTTCTCAATACTGGTAATTGAGTATTCCTACTTGTTATAGTTACATAGTAAGCTCCCTTTGGTACAGTAAATTCATAATTTAAATATGTACCTATTACACCACTATTTAACCTTAAAAGTTGAGTTCCATCTTCTTTATAAAAAATAACTGTAGAAAGATGCTCTGTATCAATTTTACAATCACAATTATACATTTCACCTTCATAACAACTATATTTTATTGATATGTAATTTGAATTTATTTTTATATTGTTACAGTTACTAGAATTATCATAGTAACCTTCTTGCAATTCAACATCTAGCTTTTCATAACTTGCTATATTTTTTATTGAATCTTGATCTAATTTACCAAATGTTACACTTGCATCTTTTGGTATAGATGAAAGCTCGAATATAGTTTCACCTTCTTTATTTTGAATAGCTGCTAACATTTCTTCATCGCAATCATTCAAAGTATTAAGGGCAGATTTTAACCTAACTTCACTTTTATTCGCTTTATGTTCCAATTGCGAATTAACTAAATTAATCTGATTTTGTAAATTAGCACTAGCATTTTCATCTATTATTACTTTTTTTAGAGAATCATAATCACTTTGTATTTCAATGATTTTTTCTTTTCTTAAATTTTCAGCATCAACTCTTTGTTTTTCTGATTCTATTCTAGCATTTTCATTAGCTTTTCTAGTATTTTCATTAGATATTCTTTCTACTTCATTAGATATTCTTTCTACTTCATTAGATACTCTTCTATCTTCTTGAGATTTTCTATCTAATTCATTAGATTTTCTTTCTTCTTCTTTAACTTTTGCATTATTAGTATAGTTTTCAAAGTTATTAGCATTGGCTTCTGCGTCAGCTATAAAAGAGTTATATCTACTTTGTCTTTGAGTTTCTGCTTCTACTCTTTGAGTTTCATTGTTTTTTCTAGCTTCTTCATTATCTTTTCTAGTATTTTCATTGCCAACTCTAATATTTTCTGCTGATACTCTAGCTTGTTCTGTAGTTCTTCTTTTAGCTTCTTCATTAACTCTATCAGTTTCAGCTTGAACTCTTAAAACTTCTGCTTTTTTGTGTGCATTAGCTTCGGACCTTCTTCTTTCTTCATCTTCTGTCATAAAGTTATAATTAGCATTTCTTTCTTCTTCTGCTAATTTTCTTTTATTCTCTTCTTCAACCCTCTTAGCTTCTTCATCTATTCTATTAGTTTCATTAGATAATCTTATGCTTTCATTTTGTTTTCTTATATTTTCATTACTTTCTCTTATAGCATCATACTTAGTTCTGTCAGCTTCTTCATGTTGTCTAATAAGTTCAGCTTCTACTCTTTTAGCTTCTTCTATCTTTCTATTTTCTTCTGCTAATATTCTTTCAGCTTCATTTATCATTCTTTGTTCTTCTGATATTTCTATAGTAGATAATCTTGCTAAAGCATCTGTAAAAAGAGGAAATCTTTCATCACTTGCAACATCATCATTAAGCCTAGATATTATTTTATCTTCACTTACTGAATAATTTATAGTGTCTGTAGTTACTATTTCCCCTTCTAAGACTATCATAGCTTTAGCTTGATAATTTCCTACTAAATCACACATAGAAGGCTTTAAATTGGCATATATTTGCCCTTCTTTAGCTTCTATGAATTGAGCATCAACTGCATTATTAGGTTTAATTGCAACTAAAGTAATTATAGATTTATCTAAATCTTTTACTACTTCATTATTTTTAGTTATTTCAATATAAAAGTCATTTACATTTTCATCAAATTGATTAAACATCATTTTTTTATTGTATAGTTTTTTATTTAAGTCTAACTTTATTTTATACTCTTTATTCATTTAAGCACCTTCTTTCTAAGATAAAAACTAAAATAATTTCTAGCCATAAAAAAAGAACTTATTTTATTAAGTCCTCTCTTCCTTCTGTTATTAATATTAAGTCTATATCCTCTTTGTACTGTGGAAATTTTTCTACTGTTTGAGTATAAGATATTTTCCCTTTTAATATTTGCATAGCTAAATAAGTTACCATAAAATACACCACCTTTACATATTTAAAGAATTAAAAATTAATTCATTTACAGCATCTTGTGTTATTGATAATTCTTGTTTTAAAATTTCATTTTCAGCTTCTAAAATGGATATTTTCTTTTGTGATTCATCAACTTTAAGTCTATAATCTTCTTCTACTATATCTGAATAATTTCTTGCAGGATATATACTATATCCATTTTCATCTTCTTTATAGCAATAGTTAAGTATCATAAAATCACTCATATCACCAAATACAAGTTCTCTGTCTACTTCTATTTCAACAAGTGAAGTATCTTCACTAGAATTTATTGCTTTTATTTCGCGTTTTTCATTTACGAATATTTTCATCTTATCACCTCTATTCACACCAGATATTATATATTTTTATATCTGTATACGCTGACGCACCACTTGTATGACCCATGTAAAATGTTATATCGCTAACTTCATTATAATTTCTCACATCAAGCGTCAATGTATTTCTTTTAACTGTTCTATCTGTTATTGAATATTTTACTGTTCCAGCCATTATGTATTGCTCAGCGTTCCACCTATTTTTAACTTCGTAATCAATATACACATAATTAATATTTTTAAAATCAATAGATTTAGATTTTATATGCGAATAATTACTTTTAGTCATATAAGATAAATCGTCTTTCATGTAAATATAATCATTTGTAAATGTAAATTCTCCTATATTAGTATTTCCATTTTCCCAAGACTTGCGAGTTTTAAAGTATTTTTCATACACTAACCCGTTACCATTTTCAAATACAATCTCTTTATTCATTGGAAACCAAGCATTATCAATACCTATATAACTATCAATTCTATCCCAATTAGAGCCATTATATTTCCAAGCACCAAACACATAAACCTCAATCTTTTTATTTGCACCAACTTCAAATTTACATTGGTTTTTATCTACTATTCGTATAAAAATGTCATTGGCAACAGGCGAACTAGGATAATCATATGCAACAGTTATATTATTACAAGTGTCTGCAACTATTGCTATCTGCCCATTTTCAACTACACTTGGCAACTTATTATACACTTTAACATTTACATTAGATACATCTTTAACTTTATTTATAAGGGCTGTCAAAGTATAATCTTCTCCAACATCAACACCTTTGTCGTTTAAAATGTCATAAAGATTTGTTCTAAGTTGTTTTGTAGTTTCTTTTTTGTTCTCTAATTCAGTAACAACATTTTTTAAAGAAGCATTTTCACTTAAGTAACCACTTAGTTTTAACTCATAATATGAACTTTTATTTTCAACTTCTATATTAGCATCTATATTACATACAGCTCTTATACCTAAGTATCCATTATTAGCTATATTTGTATAATTAGTGCCATTCGGTCTGATATGTCTAAAGTCATATCCGTTATTTGATGCAGGAGTTCTTAACCCCCATTCTCTTGAAGCCCCTCCAAATTCTATAATTCTTGAAGCATTATCTGTAAATAAAGGAAATTGACTCCCTTCACTTATTCCATTTTCTTTACCTAATCCAACTTCCATTAAAGAAGGCAAATAAAATTTACAACTTATATTTTCACTTCCTCCACCATCGCAAGTTGGTATTGCTGTTGTTATAGTTGTTGTTTTTACTTTGTTTAAGAACTTAGAACTTAAGTTAGTGCAAAAGCCTTTTTCTGCATCATATGGGTTAGCACTTACCAAACTAGAAGAAGGAGGTGCATCTAAAGAGTGTTTCGCTTCATACCAATTAGCTTTATTACTATTAAGCCAACTATGTATGTTTGATAAAGAATATCTATTATTACCGTAACTATTTCTTGAGTTACTATTTCCAGATTCTTTTGCATCAAAAGGCTTAAGTGCAAGTACATCTGAAATTAATGTAACTTGATTGTTTCCATAGTGATTTTTACTTGCTACAGTCCACATAATTATTTTATTATTATATTTACTGTTTACATCTGCTACTTTAGTTCCTATTGGTAAATCTGATAAAAGCATAAAATCACCCCCTTTTTATAAAATATCTTCTAATTCATTATTAATTTGAATAGCTTTTAATCTTTGTCCGTTTACTTCTGTTTGCAATTCTAAAATACTTGTTTTATTCTCCAAAAGTGCATCTTCTACATTAGTAGCTTCAAACTTATTAGTAGGATCTGCAATACTTACTCTTTCAGCAGTTAATTCTAATCCATCAACTTTTCCTTTTACTTCTTGAATAGCAGTATCTATTTTATCAGCATTAGCATTAAATATATCTATATTGTAATTTTCACTTTGAAGTGGCTTTTCTAATCTTAAATTATCAGTATAGTTAGGCATTATTCAATCACCTCTCTTATTTCTTGATGTGTAAATGGACTCAATTCTTGATGCGTTTTAGGTTTGAGTTGCTGATGAGTATTAAACATAAATTCTAATATATAAGCTAAGTGTGCTGGTTTAATTTCATCTATAGCATTTTTAAAATCATCTAAATTCTTAGGTCTACCTTTTTCACTTACAAACTTGAGTTTAAAAGCATAATCATTATACATTTCAGTTATTTCAACTTCTCCACAGTCAAAAGCTAAAGCAGTATCTTTTATCATTTTTATAGTAGTTGTTCCATTGCCTCTTTTTTTAGCTTTTATACGTTCTCTTCTTTCTTCATAAGTTTTAGCTTTATCAGTTTTAAGCCCTAACTCTTCTTCAAAATAATCAAGTCCCCAAGTCGCGGTGTCAACGTATAAATTATTAACTAAATCATCTATACTTTCTTTTATAAAATTATGTTCTACACTTTGACTAGACATATATGATTTTACAAAATCGCTATCGTGATAAAAAGATGGCAACATATCTATTAAATTCATACTATACCACCTCTACATAAGAAAAAGATATTGTACCAACTTTAGGAACGTCTGTATCTAGCAGATTAACATTACTCATAGCACCATTAACTTTAAAATCTGCATAATCAAATACCCCAGTAGTATCAAGAAGTAAATTCCCTAGTCTAGCAGTAGACACATAAGTATCTTTAAAAGCTATTTCTTTTAGATATTGAGTTAATTTATCTTTAAATAATGTTTCAACTTCACTTTGAGAATATCCCCTTGAAAGCCTTACAGTAGCACTTACATTTATAGCTTTTTCAGTAGCACTAACAACAGTTACATTAGCACCTATTGGTCTTTTTTCTTCAATATTAGCTTTTACTTTTTCTATTAGTTCACTTGATGCACCTAACATATCAGCATTAGTTATAACAATTTCAACTGTACCATTTCCATTTTTTAATGGATATACTTTACAAGCACCAGTTCCGTCGACTTCTAAAGTCCATAATTCATAGTGTGCTACATTTCCACTTGTATATGATTTTTTTATAGTTGTGAAAAATCTTTCTCTTAAATCTTCATCTGATTCTATATCTGTACCATTTTCAAAATTAGATTTAACATATATATCAGTAACGCCATTTATTGGCTCTGTAAGAGTTAATTTTGTATTAGCTAATAAATTATATTGCTTTCCTACTTCTAAAGCTTCTACAACTAATTCTGCTTGATTTTCAGCTATTGTAGCATCATTTAAAACCACAAAATACAAGTCATCAACAAATAACATAGTACCATTAGATATTAAAGTTCCATTTTCACCAGTAAATATTACTTCTCCTACTGCTTTAGTTCCTTGTTTTCTAGATATTCCATATTCTTCGCATTTAATGTCTAAGTAATTAAAAT
>CAMEPL010000060.1 GCA_945931665.1 uncultured Clostridium sp.
GCCAAAATTATTTCAACAGCTTCATCAATACTTATCTTGCTAGTATTTATGCAAAGGTCAAAGTCTCTTGCATCTCCCCATTTCATACTAGTATAGAAATTATAAAAAGAAGTTCTTTCTTTGTCTATTTTCTTAACTGTTTTTGCACTCTTTTTAGCTTCAATACCGTGTTCTTCAATTGCTCTTTCACATCTTGTTTCAAAATCTGCATGTATAAAAACATCTATGGAATCAAATTTATCTCTTAAAGCATAATTTGCTGCTCTACCTACAAATATACATGATTGTTTTTCTGCTAAATCTTGAATTATATTAAATTGTTTTAAGAATAATTGATGCCCCAATGGTAATGATGATACTGTTTGATCATATGAGAAGTAACTCAATGTCTTTATAGGTTTTTCATCGTATTTTTCAAAAAACTCTTGGCAATAACCACTTTCTTTTGCTGCTATTGTAAGTAATTCTTTGTCATAGCAAGGTATACCTAGCGCTTTAGATAACTTTCTGCCGATTTCTCCTCCGCCGCTACCATATTCTCTACTGATTGTGATAATTAAATTTTTTTTCATAGCTATTACCCCTTTCTATAACTATTTATACTTTCATTATAGCAGAATTTTATTTCCAAAATAATGCAGATTTAAAAATTATTTATGTATACGTTATAAAGAGTGATTTATTCTAAAAAACTTTCAATATATATTTCTTTGAAATTTAAAAATCATGATAACAATATTTTATAAATATTTCTTTCTCAATTTATCAACAGAACCATTGCATCCATTTCCAACTGCAACAAACTTCCACTCTGAGCCATTTTTGACTAAATCGGCAAAATGGAAAGCATCACATCCAGCCCCATTTTCAGCAAGTACATATTTGCATATCTCTTTTCCTGTATCTCTGTTTACAACTCTTATGTATGCGTCTTTTACGTCTGAGAAAGTCTTTTTCCCAAGTCCGAAGAATTTAAATATATTTGCATATAGAGCGATTTTGTGTACGTTTGAATCTAACTTGTCCAAATCTATGTATATAACCTCGTTGTCGCCTACTCCGCCACCGACTAAATCATCTCCACTTAGTCTAACTGATTTATTTTTGCTTTCTTTTATTCCAAAGTATACGGTTTCGATATGTTTGTCGTTTGAATCTAATAAATATGCAATTGTATCTAAATCCATTCTAGTTATCCATCCTAAACCTACATCTAGATGTTTTAGTCCAACTTCTTTTTTTGTTAAATCAATAGTTTGTCCCTTGCTCAAATTAATCATAATACCCCTCCTAGCTTTTACTTGTAGATTAAATTTTTTTGTTACTTTTAAACTACCTTTTTCATATTAATATTATTTTAAATTACTTATTAATTATATTGTTTCATAGTTTTTTGTTTTATGAAACAAAAATTTCCTAAAACAGAGTATTTTACCTTAATGCAACTGATAGTTGCGCAGTAGTTGGTAGAAGTAACTAGATATTTTTGATATATTTATATTAGAAAAAGGAAAGGAGATATTTACAAATGGCATTAGGGGTACAATTTATAATTAGTGTAGTATTATACATTATTATTTTGGCAATTTTTTTAGGATTGCTTATACTTATCGTTCGCTGTCTTTTAAAATACTTAAAATCAACAGATGTTAGACACGAAAAAGCGATAATCAGAAAATCTTTGGGTGAGGTATTAAAAGAAAATAGAATAAGATGTAAAATGACACAAGAATTCGTATCAGAATCAATCGGTGTAAGCAGACAAGCTGTTTCTAAATGGGAAAATGGTGCCTCTGACCCAAGCACTTCAAATTTATTGGCACTTGCAAAATTGTATGGAATTTCTGCTGAAGATTTACTTAAAGAAGTTGAATAAAATATCTTTATATTAAAACTGAATATATAAATTAAAAGAGTATATCCCTAGCTACTTTGGCTGGAGATATACTCTTTTTAAGATTTTGCTATTTATAAACCATAATATATTCTTCAAAACCTGAATCTTCGTTAATCTCTTCCGATAAAATTTCAAATCCCTTTTTAATATAAAAACCAACCGATTTTTGATTTTGTTTATATACAGCTAATTTTAAATTATCAAATTTAGCATTTGCATACTCTATTAACTTTGAGCCAATCCCCTTTCCTTGCTCATTCAGTGATACAAATAATGCCCCTATAAAGTCGTCGTTTAATATGCTTATAAAACCTTTAATTTCTTCCCCCTCTTCATAAACATAAGTTTTCGACTGTGGTATGTATATATCTTTTACTGCATTGTAATTGTCTTGCCAGTATTTTTCTGGCATGAAGTCGTGTGCTTTTATTGTGCTTTCAAGCCAGATTTGCATTACTTTATCTATGTCATTTTGTTTTAAATCTCTAACCATATTTACTCCTTAAGTGCTATTTTTATTGATATTATATCATATTCTACTTTATATCAACTCTTAAATTGGCCAAAGCATTTTCTCTATTTCCATCAGTATCTTTATATACTGATATATCTACATATTTAGGTATTTCGCCTACTTTTATAAGCTATAAAAAACTGACATTGATTTCAAAAAAATAGCAACTAACAAGTTTTTATAACTATTAGTTGCTATTTCTTTATTAATTATATCTTATAATACTTCATAAAACTATATCTCCCTATCGAATACAAAGTCGGAGTCTTGTAGCGATTCATAAACTCCTTTTTGATATCCGTTACCTTTTGTTGAGAAGAAGTCGTGTGTTTTTGTTTCTGTACTAAGTCCGTTTAGTACTATTGGGTTTACTGGTGAAACTTCAAGTCTGTTGTCATATCCTAGGTTTTCCATCGCTCTGTTTGCGTTGTATTTCAGGAAGTTTATGACCTCGTCAGCTAGCCCAGTTCCTTCGTATATTGTGTTTGTGTAGTTTATTTCGTTTTCCATAAGTCTCTCGAACACGTCCATGACTTTTGCTTTGTACTCTTCTTGTTCTTCTTTTGAAAAATCATCGAATATTTCCTGTGCAAGAAGTCCGATATATTTTCCGTGAAGCGATTCATCTCTAAGTATTAGTGAAATTATCTCTCCACTTGCAATCATTTTGCCCTGTCCTGCCAAGAATAATGGGTAGAAAAATCCTGAGTAAAATAAAAAACTCTCTAAAAATACAGATGTAGCCATAGACATATAAAGCCCGTATTTGTCATCTGTATTTTCGTATTGTGCTAAAACTATATCGGCCTTTTTCTGTAAAGTCGGCTCACTTTCTATCCATTCAAATATCTCATCTATTTCCGGCACACTTAAAAGCGTTGTAAATATTGATGAATAGCTCTTCGCGTGAATTTCTTCCATAGTTCCCATAAATGAAAGTACGGCTTTTCGTTGAAGGTTATCTGTCAAACTCATCATCGATGGTATTCCGTTGTTAGCTTGTTTTGTATCTAAAAGTGTCAAACCACCTAGTATTTTTTTATAAAGATTTCTCTCTTCTGGCAAAAGTTCGCTCCACACTTTTACATCTTTTGAAATTGATATTTCTTCTGGTAACCAAAACTGTTTTACGTTTTGATCCCAAAATGCCTGAGTGAAGTCGTCGTCTTCGACATTCCAGTTAACAGCCTTGTGTATATTGTTTAATTTAAATGTCATTTTATCACCTCTTTACACTGAACACACTAGGCATTCATTATTTCTCTCCATCTTCGTTCTTGTATAGTAAAGACTCTTAAGTCCTTTTTTATGTGCGTAAATGTAGTATCTTGCAATATCTCTTGTTGTTTTGTCGTCTGTTACAAATAGTGTTGTCGAAATACCTTGGTCGATATGTCCTTGAATTATCGCCACCATATCGATAAGGTCTAGCATGTCTATTCTGTATGCTGATTGGTAGTAAAGCATATTTTCATTAGTTAAAAACGGCATTGGGTAAATTGTAGTCGAATCTCCATAAGTTCTAACTTCAATTTGCTCAGTTATCGGCATAACGCTCGAAGTTGAATTTTGAACGTAGCTTATGCTTTGAGTCGGTGCTATTGCACTTAAATACGCATTGTAAATTCCGTTTGTTTTAACTTGTTGTAATAATTCTGTCCAATCTTCTTTTGTCGGAATGTTTATTCCTTCAAATAATTTTGATACTTTTTCGCTAGTTGGCAAGAAATCTTTCGTGCAGTATTTTTTAAATAACTCGCTTTCTGGCCCTTTTGCATATTCTGAATTCTCAAATCCGCTAAATGTTTCTCCCTTTTCAATCGCTATATTCATTGATGTTTTTATTGAGTAATATCTCATCATTGCGAAGAATACATCGGCAAATTCTCTCGCCTCTTTTGATGTATAGATTATATCTTCTCTAACTAGATATCCGTGTAAATTCATCGCTCCAAGACCTATTGAATGTGATGAGTCATTTCCCTTTTTTATAGTAGGAACTTCTTCTATGTTTGTATTGTCAGAAACATATGTCAAGGCCCTAATTGCAACATCTACCGTCTTTTCAATATCTTTATTATCCATAACATTTGCTATATTTAAAGAACCAAGGTTACAACTTATATCTTGTCCCCAATCGCTAACCTGACCATAACCTTTTATATCCGATGGTGTTTGGTATTGGAAAATTTCGCAGCACAAGTTAGACATTTTTATCATTCCAACATCCTTTAGAGTATGTTGTTTATTTGCGCTATCGATAAACACAACATATGGATATCCTGATTCTTGTTGAGTTTGTGCAATCCTAGTAAGTAGTTCTCTCGGATTGATTTCCTTTTTCTCAATTTCATCGTCATTAGCTAATTTATCATACCACTCATCCATTTTTATTTCGTCTAGATGAACTCCGTATTTTTGGTAAATTGAATGTGGATAAAATGCATAACATTTTTCATTTTTCTCTGCAAGCTCCATAAATTTATCTGGAATTATAGCTCCAATCGAAAGCGTAGTCAGCCTTATTTTTTCGTCGGCGTTGATTTTTTTACTGTCTAAAAGTGTTTCAAAATCAGGGTGAAGTACGTTTAAATAAACTGCCCCTGCACCTTGTCTCGCTCCCATTTGGTTAAAATAACTGAACGACTGCTCTAGTAATTTTGAAACACCCATAACTCCACCGGCTGCTCCCTTAATTCCTTTAATTGACTCGCCCGCTGCTCTAAGTCTAGTCAAATTAAGTGCGACCCCGCCGCCTATTTTTGACAAGTGGTTTGCAGACGAAACTGCATAAGATATACCTTCACAGCTATCCTCGATATTAACTAAAAAGCAAGATACCATCTTTCCAGCCCTTGCCCTTCCTGCATTTAAAAAAGTCGGTGTAGCTGGTTGAAACTCTTGATTTATAAGCTTCTCTGCAATATCTTTAGCAAGCTTAGGATCCCCATTTCCAAGCGTCAATGCAACAATCAACACCTTATCCTCGTAATTTTCTAATATTTCCTCACCATCATTACTCTTAAGCGCATAATTTTGATAAAACTTGCTCGCACTCATATAAGATTGGAATTTAAAATTCTTCGATCTTATAAAATCATATATAACTTCAATCACATACTCATCATACATATTTAAAATATCTTTTGAGTAGTAATCATTTTTAACTAAATAATCTAATCTTTCTTTTAAGTTATTAAATTTTCTCATTCTTGGCTCTATGTAATCCTCTAAATACGATTTTAGAGCTTCTTTATCTTTGTCAAGTTGATATTTCCCATTTTCGTCCCTGATTATAACTTGGTTATTTAACTCTATATAATTCATCGAATTTCTCCTTTGTCGCCTAGTTTATATTTATAATTTCGTTTTTATCTTGCCCACAATAATTATTTATAAGATTTTTATACATTTTAAAGTTTGAAATAATAAGTGTAGAAATTTGTCTTGGGCTTAAAGTCTATATCTATATAATGTCCATTTATGATTTATACCCACATAATTTCTTTTTTAATTTATTTTTTGTATTTTTTTGAAAATAAAACACCATATATAGTAGATATTTTTTTATCTTTTACTATATATGGTGTTTACAAACTTTATATTATCCAGTTTTCACAATTCCAAACTGTAGTCACAATATCTTTGTAAAAATCTCTATCGTGGCTTACTAAAACTATACTTCCATCATAATTTATAAGAGCTCTTTTTAATTCTTCCTTTGCATCTACGTCTAAATGATTTGTCGGTTCATCTAAAAATAGTATATTACTTGGGTTGTTGATAACTTTACAAAGCCTTACCTTTGCTTGTTCCCCTCCACTAAGTTTGCAAAGCTTGCTGTTTATGTGCTCATCTGTCAATCCACACCTTGCCAACATTCGCCTCACTTCTGTTTTCGTATTTTTAGGAAATTCATTTGAAACCTCGTCAATAACAACATTTTCTGTATAATAATTTTCTTGTTCATAATAACCTATATCCAAATGTTGCTCATCTAACATAACTTTCCCTTCTATTGGATTTATAACTTTCATCAAAGTTTTTAATAAAGTTGTCTTGCCTATTCCATTTGCACCGATAATTGCTATTTTTTTATTTTTATCCATCTTTAAATTGAGTTGTTTTGTGAGTGGTGTGTCATATCCTATTACTAAATTTTTAGTTTTGAAAATAACGCTCCAGGATGGCTTAGAAAATTTAAAATCAAAATGTGGCTTTGGTTTTTGCTTACTTATTTCTATTTTATCCATCTTCATAAGCTTCTTTTCTCTAGCCTTTGCCTGTGCTGCTGTTGCTGCCCTAACTTTATTTTTTCTTATATAATCCTCTAGTTTATTTATTTCCTTTTGTTGCTTTGTATAATCCCTCATTAACTGCTCTTTGTGAAGCTCATATAATTTTAGAAATTTCTTATAATCCCCATTATATCTTGTGAATTTCTTATGCTCCAGATGGTAAACTACATTTACGACCTCGTTCATAAATTCTGTATCATGTGAAATCAATATAAATGATTTTTCATAGCTTTTCAGATAATTTTTTAGCCAATTTATATTTTCCTCATCTAAGTGATTTGTCGGTTCATCAAGCAACAAAATATCTGGTTTTTCGAGTAACATCTTTGCCAAAAGAACCTTGCTCCTTTGCCCTCCGCTCAATTCATCTGACTTATTATACATAAAATCATTTATTCCTATTCCGTATGAAATCTCATCTATCTTTGAATCAATACTATAAAAATCACTATCTTCTAGCACACCTTGTAAGGTTGATACTTTCTGTGTTATTTTTTCAAGTTCAATATCATTAGATGTCGACATTTTATTATAAAGTTCGTTTAAATTCTCCTCTATTTTATATAAATCCGCAAAAGCACTTTGTAAAAATTCCCTAACTGTCGGATAATTATTTATATTAACATTTTGATCCATATATCCAATACTAACTTTATTATTCCAATAAATTGTGCCACTGTCGGGAAGTAGCTCATTTGTAATAAGTTTAAAAAAAGTAGTTTTGCCCTCACCATTTGCCCCTACAAGACCAATATGCTCATTTTTTTCTAATTTGAAATTGACATTATTAAAAATAATTTTATCCCCAAAACCTTGAGTCATATTTTCCACGTTTAAAATACTCATATTAGCACCCCTTTCTTTAAAAGTACTTATATTTATAAATTACTCCCTTTTTACATTGTGCACAAGAACACAAATATTTCTGAATTAAACATGTTAATTTTATAATTCATCTAAATACTAAAAAGTAAACATTAAATTTAATTTCCAATTTACAAATTTAATATACACTTTTTTATTGGCATTAAAAATAACAAAAAGGCTATTGCAATATCTCTGCAATAGCCAT
This sequence comes from uncultured Clostridium sp., assembly GCA_945931665.1. Classification (GTDB taxonomy): domain Bacteria; phylum Bacillota; class Clostridia; order Peptostreptococcales; family Peptostreptococcaceae; genus Intestinibacter. Next base: position 7,782 of record CAMEPL010000060.1, read on the forward strand.
ATATTTATCTCAATTAATATATATTTTTTAATTACTATATATTTTCTTTACTACATATATTCTTTTAATTACTATACTTATAAATCTACCTTTTTAATAATTCGTCTTATACTATATCCAGTTAAATAATATTCATCAGCCAATTCTTCTATAGTTTTCCCATTTTTATGTTTTTTGGCGATTTCTTTATTTCTTTTATTTAATTCATCTTTAGTACTCGTATTTTCTCCCCAAGACTTTTTATTCTCTTCTTTTTTAGGTATATAAAGATAACCACCTTCTATATATTTCTGCAAATCTTCAATCATATATTGAGGTAATACATCCTGCGCTTTTTTGTATTTCATAAACCCTTGCTCCTATCTACATTTATTTTGTAAACTAAAAGCAATAATTTTAAGAAAACATGCGCAAATTTTTTAATTAATTTTTTATAAACTTGCCCTATACAACATGCTTTCTAAATTATTGCACAGGGCTTACAACATTCGCTCTTTTCATAGACATTTAAGTCACCTCTCTTTATAATCTATCTACTATTATAATAACACATAATTTCTTACTACTTTAGTTTTGACATAAAATTAAAATTTTAATTAAAGTTTTTTCAAAAATCCATACATTATATAGCGAGAGGATTTAACAGACATTCTTATATTTTTAAATCTGTTATTATGCGAGTTCTTTTACTTTATCTTTATTGATTTTTTTCATTATAAATACAGCGACAATTAGTGCGAATCCTTCTGCTATTGGGAATGCCCACCAAATTACATTTTCTGAGTTTGGTATTTTTGTATATCTGGAGATAATGCAAATATACCTGCGACTTGATGTGCAAAAATTTGTAAAAATGCTAACCCTATACCCATGATAATTAGTGTATACATCATGCCGTAGAATATTCCTTCTTTTACTCTTTGTTTATTTCTCATTCCATAGTTAAATGAAACAATTGGAATGATTGCGTTGTTTAAACCGAATGCTGCGAAAAATACAAATTGTTGTATTTTATAATAAACTCCGTATGCTGTTACTGCTGCTGTAGATACTGATATAAGAAAAAGTCAAGGAATTTTTTTCCTTAAACATAGATGTAAATCTATTAATTACACTATATCTCTAAAAGCTCCTCTAAATTATCTAATATTGCCACATGTGGGTATGATTCTAAATTCTTCCTTGATGTTGTGCCAGTTGTCACGCCGACAAAATCTATATTGGCGTTTTGTGCCGCTTTTGCATCTATATAACTGTCTCCGATATAAATTGGAGATTCGCATTTCATCATTTCTATCATTTTAAATAATCCCTCTGGATTTGGTTTATAATTTTCAACATGTTCTGTTCCTATTATAAAGTCAATTAATCCTCTACATCCTAGATTTTCAAATACGTCGTTTATTCTCTGTCCCCAACGAGATGAAACTATTCCAACTTTTTTGCCCCTATTTTTAAGTGTTTCTAAAACGTTTCTTGCTCCACCTATAAAAACTGTATTTGGAACTGTTATTTCATCTGATTTTTCTTTTTGATATTTTTTAAATAAATTTATACCCTCTTCTGAGTCATCACCTGTCAAAATTGTATATGACTCCCCTATTGGTATTCCTATTGTATTTATTATATCTTGGCGAGTTGCCTTTTTTAAATTCATTTTTTCAAGTGCATATGTGAAACTGTCCACTACTGGGTCTGTTGCATCTGCTAATGTATAATCAAAATCAAATATATAAGCATCGTAATTTTTCATATTCTTCTCCTTATTGTCTTATCTCCTATTCAATTAAAAACTTCTTATTTATTATTTAACTAGAAATAATTTAAAGGTATAGTAAAAAGTCACCCCCAAAACTCCTACAAGCATAACTGGCGTAAACCACCACCCCATTTTAGTTGCTGAAATTGAACAATATGTTATATAAAAGAAACTTGCAACTATAAGAAGTTTATCCAATAAAACCATATTCATCACATATCTGAATATTATTCCTCTGTTTTGGTCTGTGATTTTAACTGGTACATTCCAAAGTCTTGGAAAAAACATCGTTACAGTTAGAAGTATATATAATCCTACCGTTGTTATAACAAGTACGATTATTGATCCTTTTCCACCCCATCCGTCAGCCTCTCCAGCAAAGTTGAAATGTGTCGGTATTTTGCTTGGTAGCTGTGGATATAAAACAGCTGTGTATGCAATTTGCCCTAAAAGTAAAATAAGGGCTAATATTTCTAATGATTTTTGAAACTTGTTGTACGGTAATTTAAACATTACACTCCCCCCTAATTAATGTAGTTTTATAAAACTTTTCTCCTGCCCATATTATTTTAAATTAGTGCTTTGGCTCTATATCAATATATTATATCATCATTTAATACATTTTAACTTATTTAGAAATGGTTATTTTTAATATTTATAATATTACATTTTATTCAAGAATTAACTTTTCATGTTATAATTTAGTTATAAGAAAATCTATATTTTAAAATATCTTAAAACTTAACTTTCTTATATTATATTTGTTTAAATTAAGGAGGTACATTCTATGAAACAATCAATTCTTGAAGTTATAAAAAGTAGACATTCTGTCAGGACTTATAATAATGACCCGATAGATGAAAGTATTTTGGAAAAAATACAAACTTATATCGATGAAGTCACAAATCCGTTTAATAAGAATATCCAGATTAAACTTTTAAAACCCGATGGCTATCATAAAGAAAAGCTAGGCACATATGGTGTTATAAAAAATCCAAGTTACTTTTTGACAGCGTGTTGTGAAGATAAACCCTTTGCGCTTGAGGCACTTGGCTATACATTTGAAAAGGTAATACTGTATTGTACTTCTCTGGGACTTAGTACAGTTTGGATTGGTGGAACATTCAACAAAGGCAAATTTGCCAAAGCAGTTGAACTTAAAGATGGCTACATCCTACCAGTTGTGTCGCCTGTTGGGTATGAAGGCGATAGACGAAGTCCTATTGGATTTTTAATTGGAGATAATCACAATAAAAGAGACGCATTTAGCTCATTATTTCATAAGGATGATTTTTATACTCCTCTTACAAAAAAAGATGCCGGAATATATTCAGATGCTCTAGAAGCAGTCCGCCTTGCTCCATCTTCGCTTAATTGCCAACCTTGGAGAGTTGTACTAAATGACGAGGGTCTTCATTTTTACAAAACTAAAAATAAAGATATAAATAAAGTAGATATGGGAATTGCCCTTTGTCATTTAGATATGGTGCTTGATGAGCAAATGGTTAAGGGAAGATTTAAAATATTAAATCCAAATATAAAGACTGATTGCGAATATGTAATCTCATGGATTCCAGATAAATATTTTTAAGCATTCTCTTTTGGAATTATAAATAAATAATATAAATAAAAAAGAGGTTATCGGATGATGTAATTGATAACCTCTTTCTCGCTATATTATTCTATTTAACTACTTTGTGATAAAATTGTTATGATATTATTTATAGTTATGACTTTCTATTTTGCTAAAGCTAGTTCTTTATTTAATATTTCTTCTTTTCTATTTAATAAATCGTCTGCTAAAAGCTGTTCTTCTACATTTTCAAAGCCGATACGTTTTATTGTTTCTTCAAAACGCTCACCTTTTATTCCTTGATCTTTGTATAATAGAATAGTTTTTTCGATAACATTTAATGCTTCATCTAAATCTGTAAATATTTTGCTTAGTGGTTTACCGATAGATATTTTTTTACCCCATCTACCACCAATGTAGATTTTGTACCCTGGAGTTCCTTCATCAACTGCTTTAAATGGACATTGTCCTACACAACGACCACAGTTGTTGCATATCTCTTCGTCTCTAGTTATTTTTTTGTCTACAACTTTGCACGCATCCATTGGACAGACTTGTTCTATTTTACACTTTTTACATCCTTTACATTTATCTAACTCATGAGTTGGCACTAATTGACCTACTATACCAACATCATTTAAGTCTGGTTTCATGCAGTTATTTGGACATCCACCTACTGCTATTTTGAATTTGTGTGGTAGAGCTACATCACTATATCCTTCAAAGAATCTCTTGTGGATTTCTTCAGATATTGCAAATGAGTCTAATCTACCAAACTTACAAGTTGTCCCTTTACAAGCAACTACTGGTCTTACTTTTGCTCCTGTTCCACCAGTTTGTAGACCTTCTTTTGCTACATAGTTTCTGAAATCGTCTATTTTGTCGAACGGTATACCTTGAACTTCTATAGATAATCTAGTTGTAAAAGTTATATTCCCATTTCCAAATAACTCTGCTGCTTCTGCAATACATCTGTGTTGTGCTGCAGTTATTTTTCCGTTTACTGTCAATATTCTTCCTGAAAAATTATCAGTACCTTTATTACTCAAAAATCCTAATCCTTTCACTCTTTTTACTTCTTCTGGGCTTATTGTTAATGCTGACATTTTATCCTCCTTAATAATACCATTTATTATTTATTTTTGTAAATTTATTTTATGAAAGTACATTTTTATCTGATTGCGTTTTGGTTATTTTTATATTTTACATATTTTTCTAACCCTTTAATAATTATTGTATCACTATAAAATATATTTTAAAAGTTATACTATTTTATAAGTATTATAGGTAAAACCTATTGATAACAGTTATCTATATTTTATATAATTACATTAAAATTAAAAAGGGAGGATTTTTATGACTATAAGACATTTGAGAATTTTTATAACAGTTGCTGAATGTAAGAAGATGAACTTGGCTGCAAAGAAACTTTATATAAGTCAACCCACAGTTAGCCAATCTATTAGAGAACTTGAAGAACATTATGGTGTTAAATTATTCGAACGCCTTTCAAAGAAGTTATTTATAACAGATGCTGGGAAATACCTTCTTTTCCGAGCAAAAAACTTAGTTGAACAATACGACGCTTTAGAGATGTCTATGAAGGAAAATTACCAAAAGGAAAACTTGAGAATTGGTGCATCTCTTACTGTCGGTGTGATTTTGCTTTCTGATATAATAAATGATTTAGAAGAAATCAACCCAAACCTAGATACATTTGCATTTGTAAATAATACGAGCATTATCGAGCAAAAGCTACTTGATTCTAGTTTGGATGTCGCTATAGTTGAGGGAAAAGTTAAATCAAGTGACTTAATAAGCATCCCTATGATAGATGATCGCTTGGTTTTAGTATGTGGGATTGATCATCCTTTGGCAAATAAAACTCACATCTGTTTAAGCGATTTAGAAAACCAAAAATTCGTCGTTCGTGAAAAAGGAAGCGGCACTAGGGAACTTCTCGATGATTTTCTGAAATTCCACAACTTAAATGTAAAAATCGTGTGGGAGTCGAGCTCTCTAGACACTATCAGACATGCTGTCATAAACAATCACTGCCTTGCACTTATGCCGATGCGTGTTATGCAAGAGGACATATTAGAACATAGGATGAATGTTATCTACAATACAACAAATGAATGGAATAGACATTTTAGCTTAGTTTATCACAAGGATAAAAATATTACCGATTCAATTTTATTGCTTAAAGATATCCTAAAAAAATATAATTCTATTGATATTAAGATGGATGATTTGTCGTCAAAATTGATTTTAGAGTAAAGTATAATTTCCTATGTGTTATAATTATTTAATATTAATCTTATAAGGAGGATTACCATGAGAGTTTTCAATGATTTACATGGAAATTTAAACGACGACCTAGCTGCAAATGCCCCCCAAAACTTGAGGAATTTATTTGTAATAAATAAAAATGTAAGCTGTGTAAATAAAAAAATTCGTAGTATATCTATTCCTAGAAATGTTGACACTATATCATATTTAGGATTTTCAGATTGTACAAATTTAAAAACACTAAATATACCAGATAATATATCTACAATTGAAAGAGATGCATTTTCTAATTGTACTTCATTGGAAGATGTTATGTTTTTAGGGAATTTAGACAAACTTGATGAAAGACTTTTTGATGGTTGTACTTCTCTCTGTGAAATAAAGTTTCCAAATAAATTGAATTCTATTTCTGATGAGTGCTTTTCTAATTGTACAAACTTAAAAAATGTTACCCTTCCAAATGGACTTAAAAGCATAGGAAAATATGTATTTAAAAACTGTAGCAATTTATCGAGTATAGATATGCCAGACAGCATCACGCATATGGATGAGGGTGTTTTTTTTAAATGTAAAAACTTACAATATATAGCTCTACCCCCAAATCTAAAAGTTTTAGATAAATATTTATTTGGTTATTGTTCAAAATTAAGCGAAATTTATATACCTGACAATGTAGAATTAATAAATGATTTAGCATTTTTCAACTGTATAGACTTAGAAAGGGTAAAATTTTCACCTAATATTACATCCATAGGTTCACGAGCTTTTTCAATTTGCATAAATTTAAAAGAAATTGATTTGCCAGACTCGATTTTATCAATAAAGCAAGGTGCTTTCTCAAACTGCACCAAATTAAAAAAAGTTAAGTTGCCTAAAAACTTGAAATCTATCTCCTCTGGAATTTTCAGCAACTGTGAATCGCTAAATGAAATTGAAATTCCAAAAAGAGTGACTTACATAAAAAATACAGCTTTTTCAGGCTGTACTAATTTAAAAAATATCAAACTAAATCATGGGTTAAAATTTATTGGCTCAAGGGTTTTTTGTGACTGCACAAATTTAGACGAAATTGAACTTCCAGAAACTATTCAAAATATAGAAGAATATGCATTTTATAATTGTACTAACCTAAAAAAAGTGATTATTCCACAATCAATAACATCAATAAGCAGATTTGCTTTTGAGAATTGCCCAGAGTTAACAATCTACGGACAAAAAAATTCATACGCACATTATTATGCAAAGAAAAATAAAATAGCATTTAAAGAAATGTAAAAAATATCTCCAAATAATCATACTTTGGTTATTTGGAGATTTATATTGTAAATTTATTGTAAAGGACGGACGCCTATGCCACTAAACGCCTTCCTCATTAAGGGCATTCATAATTAATGTAGTATTTTAATTTAATATATATTATATACATTCCAGTTAGTGGAAACTCAAGAGTTTTTTTATTTTTAAACCTAAAAACTTAGAGCCTTTACATATACTCTAAATCACATATTCCCTAGATATTACACATACACTCTAAGACATATAATTTAATTCTATATATAACTTAATCACTATAGGTATCTTAATTACTATAAATATCTATTAATCCATATATATACCTTGCACCCTATTATTACTCTTTTTAACAACTTTGTGATAACGTGAATATACTACCTAA
>CAMEPL010000061.1 GCA_945931665.1 uncultured Clostridium sp.
ATAAAAAGCAATTTCAAGCAAAAGACGGGAAAGGAAAATAGACTTTATAAAAAAAAGAGAATAATTTTTGTACATAAATGAAAAAAGCACTTTTAAAAAAGTGCTTTTTATTTATTTAAAAGAAAATACAATAATTATACTTCTTACATTAATTTAAGCGATATTAAGAATATTATACTTGAATATTATAGGTTTACAAGTATTATATATCTTGTTATTCCAGCCAAATTGAAGAAAAAAGTTAACTTCTAAATCCTTTTCTGTTTTTGATGAATCTATTGCAATTAAAGCTTTTGTTATGGTTTTGTTTGTATACCCTAGATTTTTTAATGCTGCTGTTATCTCATCATCCATATTTTGCATTATAGCTAAAGTATCGTCATAATGCTCATCAAATAATGATTTTAAATTAGATATTAGATGTATTGAGCATTTCGTTTGTTCATATAAAAAGTTTATTGAATGAAGATAGCCCTTATCTCTGCTGATTATGTAATACTCAATATTTTTTTTAGTATTAGATCCAATAAGCAATCCTAGACAACTAACTAATTGAAAATCAAGACAATTCTTGCCGCCAGATTCTATGTGTATATTTTTTATAGTGGCTTTTGTTTCAATTGTTTTTATTAGATTATCATGAAAATTATGGACAATAGTCTTATCCGTTGTAAAAAGTATTATTAAATCATTTTCATCTAAATAATTAGCTCCTTTTAACGCACGTATATTTACGTTTTCTGTATCTACTAAAAAAATTTTTTGCATTTTTAATCTCCCTTATTAATTTTTAAAAATAATGAGCTCATCTATTTAGAATTATTTACAAAAAAAAAATTTATATACCATATTTTAAAATCTATAGAAAAAGTTATTTTATTTAAACATTAAAAGTTGATATTAAAATCTATATTTTCTATATCAACATATATAAGAACTGTTAAAATAGTCTTAAGATATATTTTTAATACAAGAATAAAGGGGGAGGGCAGAAAATCAAAATTTAAAATGATTTTGATTTTATATATTATGAGTGATAATCAAGATAAAACTATAGATTTTGAAAAGAAATTAAAAGAAAAACTAGCAAGAGAATTAAAACGAGGGATAGATAATAATGATTATGATGAAATAATAAATTATATTTTAAATGCTTATAGTGAAGGTTTAAATATATTTTATGAAGAAGGGGTTAAGTCGTTTTTTGAAGAATTTGCTAAGAAAAATGACAAAAATTTACGTACAATTATCGGCATAATAGATTCTCAAAGAGAAACCATAACAAATTTAAATAAAAAAATCCAAAATCAAGAAAATAGAATTGCTAAATTAGAGGAAGAAATAAAATTAATTTTAAAAGAAAGTGAATAATAATTTGCAAAATATTCCAAAATGTGCTATATTACAGATATAAGTTAATAAAAATAAATTTAAAATATTCTTCAGGGCAGGGTGAAATTCCCGACCGGCGGTATAGCCCGCGAGCTACATTGTAGCTGATTTGGTTAAATTCCAAAGCCGACAGTAAAGTCTGGATGAAAGAAGATAAAATAATATGATAAAAACAACTTAAAAATAAATTTAAGTTAGTTTTAGTATCATTTTAATTATTGAATGTATCAGCCCTGATTATATCAGGGCTTTTTTAGTTTACAAAATTATATATAAATTATAGCTGGTATGTAGATATATAAAAGAGAAAGAAGGGGTGTTTATGGAGTTTGAATCAAAATCTCAAGAAGATAATTACTATATGAAAAAAGCTTTAGAGCTTGCAAAACTAGGCATTGGGGCTGTAAATCCCAATCCATTAGTAGGATGCATTATAGTAAAGAATGGCAAAATAATCGGACAAGGGTACCATATGAAATATGGCGAGGCGCACGCTGAAGTAAATGCAATAAATAGCGCGAAGGAAGATATAAAAGATGCAACAGTATATGTTACATTAGAGCCTTGTTCGCATTTTGGAAAAACACCTCCATGTGCCGATAATTTAGTAAGGCATAAAGTAAAAAGAGTTGTAATTTGTAATATAGATCCTAATCCGTTAGTTGGAGGAAATGGAATAAAAAAATTAAAAGCAAATGGTATAGAAGTTACAACAGGAGTCTTAGAAGAAGAAGGTCTAAAGTTAAATGAAGTATTTTTTCACTATATAAAAAATAATAAGCCATTAGTAATTTCAAAGACTGCCATAAGTATGGATGGAAAAATAGCGACTAAACATATGGAATCACAATGGATTTCAAATGAAAAATCTAGACAAATGACTCATGAACTTCGAAATAAATATATGGCTATTATGGTTGGGATAAATACAATTTTAAAAGACGACCCAAATTTGACGAGTAGAATAGAAAACAAAAAAACGAGAAATCCAATAAGAGTGGTAATCGATACTAATTTGAAAATACCTACAGATTCAAATGTAGTAAAAGGTAAAGAGTCAAAAACAGTAATTTTTACATGTAATAATGACTTAGAAAAGATAAGTATATTAAAAGAAGATGATGTGGATGTATATATAGCTCCCCAAAAAGAAGAAGGGGTAGATTTAAAATTTGTAATAGAAAAGTTAGGTGAATTAAAAATAGATTCAGTATTAGTTGAAGGTGGGGCGATTTTAAATGACAGCTTATTTAGAAGTAATTTAGTGGATAAAGTCAAAATATTTATGGCTCCAAAAATAATAGGTGGAAAGGATGCGCCTAGTTTTGTATCTGGAAAAGGAATAGAAAATTTAAGTGATGCCACAAAATTAGAAATCAAAAATATAACAATGATAGATAATGATATTTTAATAGAAGCAGATGTAATTAAATAAATTTGATTACAGAAAGGAGGTATTATGTTCACAGGAATTGTCGAAGAAGTAGGAGTAGTCAAAAATATAACGGTTAGTGGCAAAAGTGGAAAGATAAGAATTTGTGCAAATAAAGTTTTGGAAGATGTGAATTTAGGTGATTCCATAGCAGTTAATGGAGTATGCCTTACAGTTTGTGAAGTATTTGAAAATGAATTTGTCGCTGATGTAATGATGGAGACTGTAAGGGCAACAAATTTAAGTACATTGACAAAAAACTCAAAAGTAAACTTGGAAAGAGCTATGAGTTTATCATCTAGATTTGGAGGACATATAGTTACAGGCCATGTCGATACAACAGGAACTATAATCGACTTTAAAAAGGAAGAAAATGCAGTTTGGATTAGTATAAAATCTGATGAGAATTTTCTAAATTATGTTGTATATAAAGGCTCGATAACTATAGATGGTGTAAGCCTTACGGTAGCTTTTATAGATAAAGAAATTTTAAAAGTATCGATAATACCTCATACAAAGGAGAGTACTACACTTTTAGGGAAAAAAGTTGGAGACTTAGTAAATTTAGAAAGTGACATTATAGGAAAATATGTAAAGAAATTTATGGGGCTAACTAATAAAAGTGATAAATCTAAAAATCAAAGTAAGATAGATTTAGATTTTCTAATAAAAAATGGATTTTAATATTATATAGGGGTGATTTTATGGCAAGATTTAATACAATATCAGAAGCAGTAGAAGATTTAAAACAAGGAAAAATGATAATCGTTGTAGACGATGAAGACAGGGAAAATGAGGGCGACTTGCTTATGGCAGCTGATAAAGTTACACCAGAAGCAATAAACTTTATGACTAAATACGGCAGAGGGCTTATATGTATGCCTGCTTTAAAAGAAAAATTTGATCAGATAAATCTACCACTTATGGTCAGAAATAATACTGACTCTTTTAAAACTGCATTTACAATTTCTATCGATGGAACAAATACAACAACAGGTATATCAGCATACGATAGATGTGAAACGATAAGACAATTTACAAATAAAGATGCAAAAGAAACTGATTTCAATACACCGGGTCACATGTTTCCATTAGTAGCAAAAGACGGTGGTGTTCTTGTTAGAAATGGACATACAGAAGCAGCAGTAGATTTAGCTAAAATAGCAGGATTTTCACCAGTGGGGGTTATATGTGAAATACTAAAAGAAGATGGAACAATGGCTAGAGTAGATGACTTAATGAAATTTAAGGAAGAACACAATTTAAAAATAATAACTATAGCTGATTTAATAAAATATAGAAAGATTACAGAGATAACTGCTGAGAGAGTTAGTAGTGCTAAATTACCGACAAGTTACGGAATATTTGAAATAATCGGATATCGTGATAAGTATAACAAAGAGGAACATGTAGCTCTTAAATATGGGGACTTAGACAGTGAGGATGTATTAGTCAGAGTTCATTCAGAATGTTTAACAGGTGATGCTTTTCACTCAATTAAATGTGATTGTGGAAAACAATTAAATTCCGCAATGGCAGCAATAGCTAGAAATGGAAGTGGACTTGTAATATATCTTAGACAAGAAGGAAGAGGAATTGGTCTTATAAATAAAATAAGAGCTTATAATATGCAAGATAAGGGTTATGACACAATAGAGGCAAACTTAGTTTTAGGATTTGAAAATGATTTGAGAGACTTTAATATGGCAGCTCAAATATTAAAAGACTTAGGAATACATAGCATAAGACTTTTGAGTAATAATCCAGATAAATTAGGACAATTAGAGGAATATGGAATAAAAATAAATGAGAGAGTTTCAACAGAAGAAGAAATAACAAAATACAATATAGACTATTTGAGAACGAAAAGAGACAAAATGGGCCATATGTTAGATATAGGATAAAAATAAATATATAGATTAGTACAGAAATATAGAAGTATATGAAGTTAAAGTAGCTTATTTATTAAATAAATATAATTAAAATACATAAAGCAATATAAATGGGAGGACAATAATATGATATATGAAGGAAAATTAAATGGAAGTGGATTAAAAATAGGAATAGTAGCAGCTCGTTTTAATGAGTTTATCGTATCTAAATTAGTATCAGGAGCCCAAGATTGTCTATATCGCCATGATGTAGCAAAAGAAGACATTGAAGTAGCATGGGTACCTGGTGCATTTGAAATACCACTTGTTGCACAAGCTATGGCGAGAACTAAAAAATACGATGCAATAATATGTTTAGGCTGTGTTATAAGAGGAGCAACTTCTCACTATGATTATGTTTGTAACGAAGTTTCAAAAGGGATAGCAAAAGTATCTTTAGATGAAAATATGCCGGTTATGTTCGGTGTAGTTACAACTGAAAATATAGAACAAGCTATCGAAAGAGCAGGAACAAAAGCAGGTAACAAAGGGTATGATTGTGCAATGGGAGCATTAGAAATGGTATCTCTATTAAAGGGAATAAAATAAATATATTGTTTTTAAATTTACGATAAAAAATAGCCTAATGGGATGATATTAAAATTTTCTCATTAGGTTATTTTTTAAAAAACAAGAATATTGTTCTTTTCATATATTAGTATTAAAATATAATTATACAAATGGGGGGATGTCCTTAATATGAGAGGCGAATAACATATGGGTTCAAAAAAAATAAATTATTTAAATAGTAACAAAGAAATAAATAATATAGAATTTATTGTTGCAACAGATTTGCACTATATATCTCCAAAGGCAGATGTCGAAGGGGAGGTAATAGAGATATGTAAAGCTAAAGGTGATTTAAAACAAATGAGATATGCCTCTGAAATAATAGATGTACTTATAGATGAAGTTATCAAGTATAAACCAAGTGGAGGCCTTATTATATGTGGAGATTTAACATATAATGGTGAGAAGGTAAGTCATATCGACCTCATGAAGAAATTACAAAAGATAATAGATAAGGGAATAAATATATACGTTATACCTGGCAATCATGATATTAAAAATTATAATGCATATAAATATAAAGCATCACAAAAAATTCCTATAAAATCTGTTTCTACAGAAATATTCAAACAAATATATTTTAAGTGTGGTTATGAAAAAGCAACATATATGGATGAATATTCCCTTAGTTATATATCTGAAGCATCAGATGATTTATGGCTCGTAATGCTTGATACGAATTTCTACCAAAATAATAACTGGAAGAATCCAGTTGCAATAAAAGGTAAGTTGAGTGATAGTACTTATGAATGGCTAGAAAAACATCTAAAAGAAGCCAAAGAAAAAAATAAAAAAGTAATAGCAGTTACACATCATAGCTTAGTTGACCATAATGATTTAATGAATAAAGGATATACTTTAGAAGATAATCAGCGACTTGTAGAATTATATGCTAAGTATGATGTTATTTTAAATTTAAGTGGACATCTACATATACAACATATAAAACCCGGTTATAGCAAAGGTCCTAAAAAAAGAAAAATATATGATATAGCTACAAGTTCATTAGTTGTATGTAGAAATCAATATGCTACTTTAAAATACAAACCTAAAGAAGAGATATATTATAAAACAAGGGTACTTGATGTTTCCAGGTGGGCATTTGAAAAAGGTATATTAGATAATAATTTGCTTCATTTTAACTATTATTCATATAATTATGCGTATAGCCAAACATATAAGAAAATCTATTTCGAATTATTGAGAAAAAATTTGAGTGAGTATGAAGCGAGAATGATGTCTAGTACATTATCAAAATTAAATCCAGCTTTTTTTAGTGGGACAGTAGTTGAAATTTATAGAATAATTGAAGTTAGTGATAGTTATAAAATTTGGTCTTTAGCAAGTGATATTTTTTATCATAAATATATAGATAGTATTATGAAAGAAAAAAAATATGACCATAATACACTTAGGTTGTCTCTGAGAGAGGATGATGGCTCTTTTGGAGAAGTAATTTGGAATAAAGACAAAGGGTGAGAATATGAATAATGTTTTAATACTTACGATTATAGATTTAATAGGAAAAAGTAAAACAAATACCTTGATTGAAAATAAGAGCTTAAATAAATCAGTAAATTTATCAGCAGAAGATATACTATCATGCATAGAAAAATATAAACAAATAGATAGTGAATTTGAAGTACCTAGCTTAGAAAAAATAAAATCAACGATGAAAAACAGTGAGAAAACTGTGCTAGAGTCATATAAATTGGGAATAAAAGCTACTAATATTTTTAATGATGACTTTCCAGATAAATTAAAAAGTATAGAAGATAAATCTATTTTAATTTTTTATAAAGGTGACTTGAACTGTCTTTATGAAGAAAAATCAATAGCAGTAATAGGGACTAGAACTCCAACAGAAAATGGCAAAAAAATTGGAGAAGTTTTAGGAAATTACTATGCTAAAGAAGGATTTGTAGTTGTATCAGGACTTGCAAGTGGATGTGACACTGTAGCACATAAAGGCTGTTTAAAAGGTGGTGGAAAAACTATAGCGACACTACCATGTGGATTAGATAAATGCTACCCGAATGAGAATAAAGATTTAGCGTATGAAATACTACAAAAGGGTGGATGTCTAATTAGTGAATATAAAATAGGTACAAATCCTTCAAAAAACAAATTTATACAAAGAGATAGACTCCAAGCAGCACTTAGCTTAGGTGTTGCAGTAGTAGAGTGTGCTGTAGAATGTGGTACTATGCATACTGTTTGTTTTGCAAAAAAGTACAATAAAAAAATTGCTGTTTCACTTCATGATGAAACAAAAAGCGATATTGATACAGTTAAGGGAAATTTATATCTTTTAGAAAATGAAGATGTAATCGGGCTTAACAATATAGATGATTATAAAAAATATAAAGATATATTATTAGGATATGAAAAATATAAGAGACAGGAGTAGTTTTATTATAATCTCCTGTCTCTTTTTTAATCGACGTACAAAGTCATTGGCGCTATGAACAGATTGAATTTTAAGCAACTAATAAAGTTGTTACTTGATAAAATTACTGTGTTAAAATTGATTTTATAAAGTTGCCTATATATATGCCCGGTAAGCTTAAAAAAAACCAAGCAATGGATGCTTTTAAACAAATTTGTCCTAAGAAATTAAATCTTTCTAATGAATAATCCCAGACATTTAGATGAAGAAAAATATTTACAATTGTTCCAGAGATCAACTCAATGCCGGTAATTAACAAACAAGATATAAACATTTGTAATGCGATAGGCATCTTGAATGGTAGCTCATTCAGAGAAGATATCAAAATAAAGCAAATCCCTCCCACTATAAACATAGAGATATGGGAGTAGCCTCTATATGATATTTCAATCAAAACATAGACAATTCCACCTATTAAAAATAAAATTAGATATTCACGCCAGATATTTAAATTTAACAAGTTTTCCACCACCTAATTCAAATTACTAAATATACTTAAACTTATAGATATTAACAATGTATATTTTTCACATAAAAGTAAGTTTATATTCTTAGAAATATTTGCAAAAGTAATATCTAATGGAAAATTTTATGTCAATTGAAAACGAGAAAACGATATTGAAAGAGCATGAGTTGAAGATTAGATTGTTAAAATAATGACTATAAATAAAGCGATTGAATAAAATAAATTTAAGGTAATTTAAAATAAAATTTATTTTATATAAAAAATATGTTTAATTTAATTAGAAAATAAAATAATAATATACAAAATATGGAAACAAATAACTTGACATCTAATAATCTAAGATAATATAATTAACATAACGAATAAAATATGGAAATTAATGTTAAAAAAATATCAACAAAAATATATATTCTTTTTAATTTGATTAAAAAGAATATTTTTTTAGAATTAAATATGTATTTTTTTAAAATCAATTTTACTAATCAAACAAAAGCTTTACGAAAATGTTTTTATGGGTGAAATGCATACAACATACATTATAAAAATTTAATAATAAGAAATGGAGTGAAACTAGAATGTCAACTTGTAAATGCAAGAATAATCAAACGGATGATTTAAAGGAATTAAATGAAATCTTAGAAACTTACGGTAAAAAAGAAGGCTATTTAATAACCATTTTACAAAAAGCTCAAGATGCTTATGGTTATATATCAATAGATGTGATGAATAGAATATCAGAGTTTACAGGAATTAAGGTAGCTAAGATATACGGAGTTGCAACATTTTATGCTCAATTTAGATTGCAACCTATAGGAAAATATTTAATTATGCTTTGTCAAGGAACTGCATGTCATGTTAATGGCTCAGAAATGATATCTCAAGTAATAAGCGAACAATTAAATATAAAAGATGGCGAAACAACAGAAGATGGTTTATTCACTTTAAACCAAGTTTCATGTTTAGGATGTTGCTCACTTGCTCCTGTTATGATGATTAAAACTGAAGATAATGATGAAACATATGGTAACTTAACTAAAGATTCAGTTATAGAAATATTAAATCAAATTAAAGAAAAAGAAGAAAAGTCTGAAGGGGAAATAATAGCTTAAAAAGTCAAAAGGAGAAGTATCGATGAAGATAGTAGTAGGTCAAGGTAGCTGCGGGATAGCAACAGGCGCTAAAAAAGTAGCTAACAAGTTTGAAGAAATATTAGGGGAAAAGAATATAGATATAAATGTAGATATTACAGGATGTATAGGAACATGCTTTTTAGAGCCAATCGTGGATATATACGAAGATGGAAAAGATGAACCAACAAGATATGTAAAAGTTAAAGAAGAAGATGTAGCTGAAATTGTTGAAAGTCATATTGAAGGCGGAAAAGTAGTAGAGGCTAAGGAAATATCTGAAGAAAATAAAAAATTAATGGAAAAACAAAAGAGAATAGTACTTAGAAATTGTGGCTGTATAAATCCTGAAGAAATAGATGAATATATAGCGAGAGATGGATATAAAGCGACTGAAAAAGTTTTAACTACTATGACTGATGAAGAAGTTATAGATGTAATTAAAGTATCTGGACTTCGTGGACGTGGTGGGGCAGGTTTCCCAACATGGTTTAAGTGGAATGCTGCAAGACAAAATAAAGCAGACCAAAAATACATTGTATGTAATGCTGACGAAGGGGATCCAGGAGCATTTATGGATAGGGCAGTTCTTGAAGGTGACCCACATTCATTGCTTGAAGGAATGATAATCGGTGGATATGCAATAGGTGCAACTGAAGGTGTAATTTACGTTCGTGCTGAATATCCACTTGCAATAAAAAGACTAAAAATAGCTATAGCTCAAGCAAAAGAAAGAGGATATTTAGGAAAGAATATATTTGGTAGTGGATTTGACTTTGATATTAGAATCAAAGAAGGTGCAGGAGCGTTTGTATGTGGTGAAGAAACAGCTCTTATAGCATCATTAGAAGGGGAAAGAGGTATGCCAAGACTTAAACCACCATTCCCAGCAGAAAAAGGATATTGGCAAAAACCTACTAATATAAATAATGTTGAAACTTATGCTAACGTAGCATGGATAATGATAAATGGTGGGGAAACTTTTGGCTCACTGGGAACAAAAACGAGCAACGGGACAAAAGTATTTGCACTAGCAGGAAAAATTAAAAAAGGTGGACTTATAGAAGTTCCAATGGGATTATCTTTAAGAGAAGTAATATATGATATCGGTGGTGGTATCAAAGAAGATAAAGAATTTAAAGCTGTTCAAATGGGTGGACCATCAGGTGGATGTATACCAGCTAGTTTAATAGATACGCCAGTAGATTATGAAAATATCAATAAAACAGGAGCTATTGTTGGTTCTGGTGGGATGATAGTTATGGATGAAACTACTTGTATGGTAGATATGGCTAGATATTTCTTAGATTTCACAAGAAAAGAATCTTGTGGTAAATGTAACTATTGCAGAATAGGTACTAAGAGAATGCTTGAAATATTAGAGCGAATCACAAATGGCGAAGGTAAAGATGGAGATATAGAATTACTAGAAGAATTAGCATATAAAGTAAAAGATGGTGCTATGTGTGGTCTAGGACAAACAGCTCCAAACCCAGTTATAACAACATTAAAATACTTCAGACATGAATATGAAGATCATATATATAACAAAAAATGTACTGCTAAATCATGTAAAGCATTAATAAGCTACGACATAGTAGAAGATAATTGTAAAGGCTGTGGAGCATGTAAGAGAAAATGCCCAGTATCAGCTATTAGTGGTAACAAAAAAGAAGCTCATATTATAGATAAAAATATCTGTATTAAATGCGGTAAATGTATGGAAACTTGTAAATTTGATGCAATTGAAATAAATTAGGAAGGTTAAAGAAATGAAGAAGATAAGATTAAATATAGATGACAGAGAAGTTTTAGGTCTTCCAGGACAAACTATTCTGGAAGTTGCAAAAGAAAATAACATATTTATTCCGACACTTTGCTATGATGAGAGAGCTGAGATATATGGTTCATGTGGAATTTGTGTAGTTGAAGTAGAGGGAAGCCCAAAATTATTTAAGGCATGTGCAACTGAAATAGCACCAAATATGATAATAAAAACTAATACCGAAAGAGTAAAAGAATCGAGAAAAACTAACTTAGAGTTATTATTATCAAATCACAATGGAGATTGTAAAGCACCATGTTCTTTAGGATGTCCAGCAAATACTGACTGCCAAGGATATGTAGGACTTATAGCAAATGGTCTTCACAAAGCAGCACTTAAATTAGTTAAAGATAAAATACCTCTACCAGCATCAATAGGAAGAGTATGTCCTCATCCATGTGAAACGGACTGTAGAAGAAGTTTAGTTGAAGAGCCAATAGCAATAAAAGAATTAAAAAGATTTGTTGGAGATAGAGATTTAAATTCAGATGATCCATATATACCAGAAATAGCAAAATCAACAGGTAAAAAAGTAGCTATAATAGGTGGTGGACCAGCAGGTTTATCGGCAAGTTACTTCCTTGCTCAAAGGGGACACGATGTTACTATAATAGATGCAATGCCTAAATTAGGTGGAATGCTTCGTTATGGTATACCTGAATATAGACTACCAAAAGAAATACTACAAAAAGAAATAGATTTAATAGCTAAAATGGGCGTTAAGATGGAAACTAACACAAAAGTTGGCGTAGACGTGTCATTTGAATCTATAAAAAATAAATACGATGCAGTACTTATGACAATAGGTGCTTGGTCATCAATCGGATTAAACTGCAAAGGTTCTGATACACCTGGCGTTATGGGTGGTATAGATTTCCTTGAGAAAATAGCAAAAAGTAAAACAATAAACTTAGGTGAAAGTGTTGCAGTAGTCGGCGGTGGTAATGTTGCGATGGATGCCTGCAGAACTGCTGTAAGAATGGGAGCCAAAAAAGTTTATAATATATATAGAAGAACAATAAAAGAGATGCCAGCTGATGAAATGGAAATAAGAGAAGCACAAGAAGAAGGCGTTATATTTGAAAATTTAACTAACCCAATCGGCATAATTCCTGGCGAAGATGGTAGAGTAAGCAAAATTGAACTTCAAGTTATGAAACTTGGCGAGCCTGATGAAAGAGGAAGAAGAAGACCAGTTCCAGTTGAAGGTCAAACTAAAGTTTTAGATGTAGATACTGTAATAATAGCTATAGGTCAACAAGTTGATTCTAAATTATTCGACGGAATCGAAAAAACTAGAAAAAATTCATTAGTATACGACCCAGAAACTTATATGACGGCAACTAAAGGTGTATTTGCTTGTGGTGACTGTGGTAATGATAAAGTTTCTATAGCAGTAGAATCAATAGCAGATGCAAAAAAAGCAGCAGAATCTATAGATGCGTACTTATACGGTAAAGAATTAAAATATAAAAAACCTTATGTTCATGAAAGACATGATTTAACAGAAGAGTCGTTTGAAGATAGAGAGAGAAAATATAGACCACAAATCAAGGAACATAGTCCAAAAGAAAGAAAAGAACACTTCCTTGAAATAACAGAAGGTCTTACAGAAGAACAAGCTAAAAATGAAGCTAGAAGATGTCTAGAATGTGGATGTCAAAAATTCCATGAATGTAAATTAATAGATTATGCTAATATTTACGATGTTGAGCCAGAAAGATTTGAAGGTGAAAAAGTAATATTACCAATAGAAGACAGCCATCCATATATATTAAGAGATATGAATAAATGTATATTATGTGGACTGTGTGTAAGAACTTGTGATGAAGTTATGGGTGTTGGTGCATTAGGCCTTGTATCAAGAGGATTTGATACAGAAGTTAAGCCAGCTTTAGGACAAGGTTTAGAAGAAACATCTTGTATATCTTGTGGTCAATGTGTATCTGTTTGTCCAACAGGTGCCCTACAAGAAAAAACTAACTTAAAGAAAAATGTGCCTCTTGAAAAAGAAACTACTGTTACAACATGTTCATACTGCTCAGTTGGATGTAATATAGAATTAAAAACATATGGAAATCTTCTAATAAAATCAGAACCTCACAAAGAAGGTCATGTAAATGAAGGTTTAATATGTGGTAGAGGTAAGTGGGCATTTGACAGTGCAATAGATGATGACAGACTTAGAAAACCATATATGAGAGTAGATGGTAAATTAGAAGAATGTAAATATAGAGATGCGCTTACTATAATAGCTAAAAAGGTGGAAGTTATAAGAAGTAAGTTTGGTAAAGATGCAGTAGCTATCTCAATATCTGATAGATATACTAATGAAGAAGCTTATGCAATTAAAAAATTAGCAGATCAATTAAATGTAAAAACATTATGTTTTAATCATAGAGAAAGTGGACTTGAAAAAGTGTTAGGTGTAAATGCTTCTCCAAACAGTATGGATGAACTATTAGCAACTGATGTTATATTAGCTATTGGATTTAAACCAGAGAACAATCCTATACTTGGTATAAAATTAAAGAAAGCTGCTAAAAATGGAGCAAAATTATTATTTGTAAATCCAAGCGAATATAAAATATCTAACTATGGATTTGGAGCACAAACTGTATATACAAGCAATGAAGTAGCAAAAATAAAAGAAATAGCAAAAGCTTTAATAGATATGGGTAAAACTTGTGATGTAGAAGGATTTGACTCATTTAAAGAATCACTTAAAGATATAGAAGTATCAGATGAAATAAGAGAAATAACAGAAATATATGCAAATGCTAAAAAGGCAATGATAGTGTTCCAACAAAACATGGTTACTACAGATGTTGCTAGTTTAATAGGTGAAATAGCGATGCTTTCAGGTCATATAGGTTCACCAAGGGATGGTATATTACAAGTTAAACCTAAGTGTAACTCTCAAGGATTAATCGACCTTGGAGTAACTGACGGAAGAGAAGTTCTAAATGGAGTTAAAGGACTTTTATGCTTTGGTGAAGATCCAGATGTAGACTTATCATCACTAGAATTCTTAATGGTATCTGATACTCATATGACAAAAACTGCATTAAGTGCAGATGTAGTACTTCCTGCTACAAGTTTTGCAAGTACATTCGGTACATTTACTAATACTGAAAGAAGATTACAAAGAGTAAATCCTGCAATGAGAGAAAACGTAGAAGTTCCTAACTGGAAAATACCTACAATACTTTCAAAAATATATGAAAAAGATTTTGGATTTAAATGTATAAATGATATCAGATTAGAATTAAATGATGTAAATGAATTATATAGAGAAGGAAATGTAGGTCAATTATTAGGTGGTGTATTAAAACCATCAGAACCAAAATTCGTGTACATACCAGAAGGATTAATGGTAACACCTTTAAAATCAACAGATAATTTAATGAATAAAATCAATGAAGAAATATTTAAAGGCTTGATATAGCAAACAAATATTGACTTTATGGAAATTATGTACAATAATAAATATGTGAGTTGATTTTTTAGGAAAATATAAAAGCCTAGGAAAATCTTCCTTGAAACATATCAAAT
>CAMEPL010000062.1 GCA_945931665.1 uncultured Clostridium sp.
TTTTTAACGTTTATACATTTCTTCAATATGATGTAAACCATAGTCAAATATTTTTGTTATATGGTCGTCATCTAATGAATAAAATACTGTCTTTCCTTCTTTTCTGAATTTAACAAGTCTTGCTTGTTTTAAAACTCTTAATTGATGTGATATTGCCGATTGTGTCATTCCTACTAACTCAGCTATATCACATACACACATCTCTTCTTTAAATAATATAAATATTATCTTTATTCTTGTTTGGTCTCCCAAAACTTTAAATAATTCAGCTAAATCCACAAGTATATCCTCTTCTGGCATATTTTCTCTTACTGTCTCTATGATGTCTTGATGTATGTGTTTAAATTCACACTCAGCTATATTTTCTCCATTATTGATGTCAGTATTTAAGTTATTATTTTTCATATATTACCTCCAAATCATTTTAATATATGAATAACTGTTCATATATTAATAATAATCTTTTTAAGTTTAATTATCAAGATATTTTTAGAAGTTTTTTTAATTTCTTCTATTCCATTTCATTATATTTAACTATAGTAACTTATATTGTTGTTCAAATTTAAATTTCAGACTTTGTAAATTTCAACTTTAAACATAAATTTTTTATTAATTTAATATATATATTATTAGAAAAATTGTTAATTGTTTCATAGAAAAAGAAAGGAGAATTTATATGAGTAACAATAATAGAAATGACAATTCAAACCCTAATTATATATATCCTCAGCCTTATATAGATCCAATGGTTTACTTAAACCCTTACTATTCAAATGCTACAGGATACCAATATAATAGTCAAGGATATGTTGAATATCCTAATCCTAACACTGGATATATTGATTATTCTCAATTTAACGATACACAATCTAATGAGTCTACAGATCAAAATTTAATGAATAATAATACTAGTAATGCAGAGGAATATACTAATATTCCATATGAAGAGGACTTTAATATACCTTCTATTCCATATTTTCCACCGGTAAATATGCCTAATGCTCAACAAGGTATGCCTAATATGATACTTCCAAATCCACAGTATCAATCTTTACCACCAAATATGGAAAGTCAAGGTATCCAAAACAATCAAAATCAGCAACAGCAGCCACAGCAAATGCAACAACCACAGCAAAATATAAATCCACAGGATATGCAAAATATGAATTATCAAAATCCAAACATGATAAATCAAGGGATGCCTTATGGAGTACCTATGCAACCTAATATGATGGGTGGATATGCTCCTATGCCAAAACCACCTATGTATCCAGTTGGAATGTTTCCTAATATGTACCCAGAAATGCCCCCTAATATGATGTATTATCCTAATTATCCTTTTGTGAATGTGGCTCCTGGTATGCCTAGCGTGAATATGGAAGAGTTTGATGAAGAGGAAATGTAATATAATTAATTTTTAATAGAAAAAGGAAGTAAATTATAATTTAATATAATCTACTTCCTTTTTATTTTCCCTTAATATATTTTTAGTTAATTTTTTTATCTATAGTAGTACTGAGTGTTTTACTATTCCACAAGCGGCAACATTGTCACCTTTTTTAATTGATAATCCGTAGTGGTTGTACATTATACGGCAATCTTCTGATGCTCTATACTCACCAATTACATTTCCGAAGAAGTCTTTCACAGTTCCTATTAATCCGCCTTTTTTAACAAACATTCCTGGTTCAATACGAGGGAACCATACTCCTGTATGTTGTGATTCAATGTAATCCGTTTTCATCCATATAATTCTCTCTAATTCTTCTGGTCTATGAGTTATTTCTAATACATTAAAATGATCTAATAATAAGTATATATCTTGGATAAATCCTTCATAATCTTCTTTTTCACAAGTATTATTATAGCCTCTCTCAACTAATATCCCTGGTATTCCTTTTGATGCTGCATAACTATAAAATCCATCTTTTGATCTTGATGCAATTAAGTGTTCTATTGCAATATTTGATGCTGCCCCCATTGATATTTTTGATACTTCCTCTCCAGCTGCTACTGGAAAGAATAAACAAGATGCCATTTGTTCCATAGATGAACCACTATGAAGGTCCATAATAAAATCTGCTATTGGCATAATTTCATCTTCTAAAAATGCCATTATCTTTCTACTTATTGTTCCATTTTTGTCTCCATAGAAATCTCTATTAAGATTCATTCCGTCTTCTGGTACTATTGAATCTGTTCTAGCTATAAATCCGCTCGAATTTAAACAATGTATTATAACAATACGTCCACTTACTTTCTTTGGGTCTATTTCTCCTGCTGTTGTCATACATGCCACAACACCTGGGAACTCACAACTATGTAGTCCACCGTTTATTACTATTGTTTTACCTTTATTTTCACCATTTATAATTGTCGTTGGTATTTCGTACTCTTCACCATATGGACGAATCATTACTTGAAGTTTTTGACCTGCGTCAATTTGCTTGCCTAAAAAGTTCCAAGTTTCGTTTCTCATATTTTTCCTCCCAGTTTTAATATTACTCTATAATATGTTTTTTAATTTTGTTAATCTCTATTACGATGTTAATTTTAAATTTTAAAGAGTCAATTCAAAATATTAATTCCTATTTGAGAATTATTATTAATATTATCAACTGTCTATATCTTAACATAAATATATTTTGAAAAAAACTATTATTTTCTATAAACTTAATAACAAAGTGTTATCACCAATAAAAATATTTACATTAATAATATATTTATGTCATTAATTAAGGGAATGATACAGTATTTGTATCATTCCCTTGTTCTAAATTATAGTTTTATGTATTATTTATTTTCTTTTCTATTTCTATTGTAGTTAATTAAACATCCAGCTTTAACTATTGCCTTTTCATCATCTGTCATATCTGATATATATAAATCTAATTCCTTGATTTCGTCAGATATAACATAAGCTTTTATATCTTTCATATCACCATCTAATGCTTTTCTTATGTTTGGTACAAAAATATAATCTCCAACCTCGAATTCTGCATCTTGTTTCATTTGGAATGGAACCATACCCCAGTTCATCACATTTGAACGATAACGTTTAGTTGCATATTCTTTGCATATATTTGCAAGTCCGCCCATTACTCTTTGGCAACTAGCTGCTTGTTCACGAGCAGAACCATCACCTGGCTTTTTAGCATAAATCATGCTTCCTATTTCTATATTTTTTACGTCTTTTATTCCGAATTTTTCACTTATTTTAGTATAAACATGAGCAAGATTTTCATCTAATTTAGTTGGGTCTTCTCCTTTTAATCTAGCTTTTTCTACTCTATCTACTGCTTTTGTTTTTCCTACATATTCAGGGTCTCTTCTTGATAATGCAAATTCAGCTAATTTTAATGGATTAGATCTGAAAGCTGAAGTTTCTCCTGATGGAATTAATTCATCAGTAGTTGTAACTTCATCTAATATTTTTGAACAAACTTTTAATAAAATATTATCTGCTAACGGACTCATCTCTGGCCAATCTTTTATATTTGGACCATAAACTAAATCCAATTTATCATCACCATGTTCAAATCCTTGATATACTCTACTTCTATATGATGAGTCGTCGAATTTGTAATCAGGAATATTTTCTTCATTTACTAAATCAGTTGCTGATGTTAAAATTCCTCCGTTTGCTGCAGTAGCCGCTATACTTCTAGCATCCATCAATGCAACAGATGATATTTGACCATTTCCTGGTTTAGAACCTTCTCTGTTAGGGAAGTTTCTAGTTGTATGTCTTATACTTAATCCATTGTTTGCTGGAGTATCTCCTGCTCCAAAACATGGTCCACAGAATGCAGTTTTAATTGTTGCACCAGTAGCCATCAATGTTGATATTGCACCTTTTTCTAATAAATCCATAAATACTGGTTGAGAAGATGGATATACTGCTAATGAGAATTCATCATTTCCACAGTTTTTACCTTTTAATATTTCAGCAGCTTGCATTACACTTGTGTATGTACCACCTGAACATCCTGCGATTATACCTTGTTGAACTTGTAATTTTCCATCAACTATTTTATCAGTTAAACTAAATTCTATTTCTGGATTATCTATTAATTTTTTAGCATCTTCTTCTACTTTAGTAAGTATTTCTTCAAGATTTGCGTTTAATTCATCTATTTCATATACGTTACTTGGATGGAATGGTAAAGCTATCATTGGTTTTATTTCGCTTAAATCAACGTAAACTAATCCATCATAGTAAGCAACTTCTTTTGGATTTAATTCTTTATAGTCTTCTTCTCTGTTGTGAGTTTTTAGGAATTTTCTTGTATTTTCGTCAGTTTTCCATACTGAAGTTAAGCATGTTGTTTCAGTAGTCATAACATCAACACCATTTCTGTAATCAGTATCCATTGATGCAACCCCTGGTCCCACAAATTCCATTACTTTATTTTTAACATATCCGTTTTTAAAAACTTTTCCGATTATAGCAAGTGCTATGTCTTGTGGTCCAACGCCTGGACGTGGCTTACCTTCTAAATAAATAGCAACAACACCTGGATAATTTATATCGTAAGTATCTTCTAGTAATTGTTTTACTAGCTCTCCACCACCTTCACCAATTGCCATTGTTCCAAGAGCTCCGTATCTAGTGTGGCTGTCTGAGCCTAATATCATCTTTCCACATCCAGCCATCATTTCTCTCATATATTGATGGATAACTGCTATATGTGCTGGAACGTAGATTCCACCATATTTTTTAGCTGCTGATAAACCAAACATGTGGTCATCTTCGTTTATAGTTCCACCAACTGCACATAATGAGTTATGACAATTTGTTAGAACATAAGGAATAGGGAATTTTTTCATTCCTGATGCCTTTGCAGTTTGGATTATACCAACGTATGTAATATCATGAGATGCCATTGCATCGAATTTTATTTTTAATTTTCCCATATCAGAAGAAGTATTGTGTGACTCTAATATTGAATATGCTATTGTCCCCTTTTTAGCTTCTTCTTTATTAACATTCTTCCCAGTTAGTTTTTCTACTTTATCACTTTCTGATTCTTTTATTATTGCATCCCCATTTACTAGGTATACACCTTCATCATATAATTTAATCATTTCTCAATATTCCCTTCGACTTTATATTAATATTTTTATTTGCATTTTGAATAAGCTTCTATATAAAAGATACTCCGTTATTCATTTAAAGTCTAATATAGTTTTTTTATATATATTATTCCAAAAAGTAATAACATATTTTTGATGAGTTTTCTTGACTTGAAGTCAACTCTAAACCTTATAATAAAATGTAAGGAAATTTATTATAAAACAGGGGGAATTATAATGACTAAATCAAAAGTATATTTTACAGATTTTCGTACAAAACTTGGCGAAGGTCTTCCAACTAAATTAAAAAGATTAATAAAAGATGCTGGTATTACTGATATTGATATGGATAACAAATTTGTAGCGATAAAAATGCATTTCGGGGAGCTTGGTAACTTAGGATTCTTACGTCCAAATTATGCAAGAGCCGTTTCAGATGTTGTTAAAGAACTTGGTGGACATCCATTTTTAACTGACTGTAATACTCTATATCCTGGAAAAAGAAAAAATGCATTAGAACATTTAGAATGTGCATGGGAAAATGGATTTACACCACTGACTGTAGGATGTCCAATTTTAATAGCTGATGGATTAAAGGGGACTGATGATGTAGAAGTTCCAGTAGTCGGTGGTGAATACATAGAAAAAGCAAAAATTGGTCGTGCAATAATGGATGCTGATATATTCATAAGTTTAACTCACTTCAAAGGTCATGAAACGACTGGCTTTGGTGGGGCTATAAAAAATATAGGTATGGGATGTGGTTCTCGTGCAGGCAAAAAAGAACAACACAATGATGGAACGCCAACTATATCAGAATCAAAATGTCGTGGATGTAAGAAATGTCAAAAAGAATGCGCTAATAATGGATTAGTTTTCAATAAAGAAACTAAAAAAATGAGCATAAACCCAGATACTTGCGCAGGATGTGGTCGTTGTATTGGTGCATGTAACTTTGATGCAATCGCATTTGAAAATTACACAGCAGTTGAAAATCTAAACTGTCGTATGGCTGAATACACTAAAGCTGTAGTAGATGGACGTCCAACATTCCACATTTCTCTTGTTGTAGATGTTTCTCCAAACTGCGACTGTCATGCTGAAAATGATGCGCCAATCTTACCTAATATAGGTATGTTCGCCTCTTATGATTTATTAGCTTTAGATCAAGCATGTGTTGATGCCTGTATGGATGCTACACCAATAAGAAATAGTCAACTAGGCGACAATCTTGCAAAAAAAGATTTCCATGACCATCATGACCATTTTACAAATTCCACTCCAGAATCAGAATGGAAAACTTGCTTAAGTCATGCTGAAAAAATTGGACTTGGTTCTAGAGACTATGAACTAGTTGTTATAAAATAAAAATTTAAAACTAAAATATCACTTTTAATATAATATATTTTTAAATAGGTCAGTGAAATTGTGAATTTCTAATATAGAACAAATGAAATAAGGGAGTATATCAATATGATTACTCCCTTATTTCTATATTATCTTTAATAAATTTTATAAAATTATTTACAACACTGCTCATCTGTTTTCCCTTTGGATATACTAGCCAGGTATTTCTTATTATACTATTACCATCATCGTCTAATATCGGTGTTAAACAAAGGTTATATACTTTCTCAAAACCTTCAGGCAGAAAACAACATGCATATCCAAGCCCCTTATCTACTAACTGCCACGCAAATTCTACATATCCAGCAAACATTCCTACTGGCGGATTATTCCCATATGTATTTTTCCACCATTCATCCAAAATTTCTTTACTCTTATCATTAGTTTTATAATCAATGCGCTGCATTTGTGGCAACTTCATTAAATCAATTGGATCTTTTGATACTATGTAAGCTTTATTTTGTTTAACCAAAATCTTATCTACATCACCTTCAAAGTCACCACATACAAATCCCAACTCTATGTGGTTTTCTAATATCATCCTAAATAAATTATTGCTCTGGTCATTTATAATTTCAAACTTTATATTTTTATGTTCTTGTGAATATCTATATAACACATCTGTTAATTCAAATTTGCTATATGTGTAAGGTGAACCTATTTTAATTGTTCCTTCTAATTCAGTTTTATAAGTATATAGTCCATGTTTTACGTCTTTTATAAATTCCATGTACTCCTTAGCTCGCTTCGCTAGATATTCTCCCTCTGGAGTAAATTTCACCCCTCTCGAAGTACGATTTATTATTTTAACTCCAAAATCTTTTTCCATACTTTTAACCCTTTTTGTAAGAGATGGCTGACTTATATACAACATATCTGCTACTTTTGTCATATTTGGTGTTTCGTACAATCTATATAATATCTCCCAATCTGTATCTTTCATTATTTGCCCCCCTTTTTGCAATAATTTATACTACATTTTTATTTTATCAAAGTAAATTAACACATACAATATAATTAAAAAGGTAAACTCACTTAATAATTCACATCACTTTAATTATTTATCTTCTAAGCCCTATGTTATATTTTGTTCCTATATTTACTCCAAAATTGAATACTATTATAGTCGATATAACAAAAAGCATAAAGATACCATACCCAAATAAAACCCCTGTAATAAATCTTTTTATATTATTACTTTCATAAGAAGTTAATGCTTGTGTAAATCCATCTATGATTAATGGAATCATAATAATAAATGATGCTTTAGCAGTTAATCTAAAAAAGAAACAACAAATCAAGGCAAAACATATACCTACAAATTCGCCTGTACATCTTGCACATATCGGAAATTTTTGCCCTTTATAATAAAATGATCTATCATCTCTGCAATGGCATCCAAAAATAATTGGAAACCACTTATAAATCCATTTTTTTGAATTAGAAAGAAGTAAGTCCACGTCTTACACTCCTAATAAAAAAGGGAAGCACCTAATATAAGTACTATAAGATAGTACACCGCTGCTATTCCCACTGCTACTAAAGCACCTATCCCTGCTGCTTTAGCTGTTTTAGGTTTAGTATCTTTCCAAACTAAGAACAAAACAAGTCCAACGATAGGAACACAACAACCTAAAAGTCCCCATAAAAATCCACCATTATCAACAACTTCTGGTGTTGTTGGTGCTATTTCTTGCTGTTGTACACCACAAGATGGACATATAACTGCCTTGTCATCTATTTCTTTCCCACAATTTTTACAAAAAGCCATTTTCTTTCCCCCTCAAAAATAAATACTATGATTTCTCTCTAGTAATAAAAATATCCATTTTGCTATCATATTAATACATTTATATTCCAAGACGTAATTAAATATTCTCATCCATAATTTTAAAAGAAATGAAATTTTGTATATATAAAAAAAGGTATAGATTCATCAAGAATCTATACCTTTTACTATCACTTTACGCAACGTATACTCTATTTCCATTTGGTCCTATATACTCATCATCGCTAAAAGCTAATATTATGTAGAATACTGGTCTTAGGAAGAATAATCCTAAACAAAATCCTAAACCTTTATCAAATGATTTTGCTAATTTATACATACACATAAAATCAACTATTACACCTACTAACGGAATAATCGTAGCTAAAAATACCCATCCATTCCCCCAGGCAATTTTGAAAAGGCAATAAGAATTATATATTGGTATAATACTTTTCCATCCAGCTATCCCTGCTTTTTGGAAAACTACCCATTGTGCAGCAACTGTAAGTATATAAAATAATATTGCTATTAATCCCATTCTATTTTCCTCCCTTTGTTTTTTATTGATTTTATTATATTATAATTCCTTATAAAGGGTCAATATTACCTAAAAATATACATATATAGATATATTTATCATAAAATATTCATAAAAAAATACTAACTGTTCTAAAACGTCAGTTAGTATTTTTCATTTTATTTTTATATTAAGCTTCTACCAAAACTATCTTTTCCTCAGCTAAACTCTTTTTCACGTCTATAACCCTTTGGTTAGAAGAGCCTCTCATTGTAAGAGATAGGTTTCTATTTTCCTGTTGAAATGGTCCATCAACTAAAACATCTAAATATTTCAGAACTTCCTTTTGTCTTTCTGTAAAATCATCTACAGTATAACCCGTCCACATGTAGATTTTTTTGTTTGGAAATTCTTCTTTAAATCTTTTGCATACTTCTATTACTCCATCTACATTTTCTGGACATAATGGTTCGCCCCCCAGAATAGATAGATCTCTTTGTACGCTATTTTTGTTGATATTTTTAAGTATATAATCTAAATCTTCTTTTCTGAACTCTTTTCCGCTATTAAAGTCCCACGTTTCTCCATTAAAACAACCCTTACAGTGATGTGGGCATCCTTGAGTCCAAAGCGACATAGTTATACCTATACCATTTGCTATATCATTATCTTTTATTTTTGAAAACCTCATTAAAACCACTCCATTTTATAAGTGTAAAACTCTTTGGCTTATTTCTTGTGTACGTCCTTTACCCCACATATTAGAACCGATATAACCACAAGTTCTTCTCATAACTTGCATTTCATCTTTATCTTTGTTTCCACAGTTTGGACAGTACCATTGCATATCATCGTCTAATTTTATTTCTCCAGTGTATCCACATTTGAAACAAACATCTGGTTTTGTGTTTATTTCAGCATATTGTATATTGTGATAAATGTAGTTTATTATTTGTTCAACAGCAGGTAAGTTTTTACTCATGTCTGGAACTTCTACATAACTTATACATCCACCTAAGCTTATATCGTGGAACTGACTTTCAAATTTTAATTTTTCAAATGCATCTATTTCTTCAGTAACATGAACGTGATAAGAGTTTGTGTAGTACATTCTATCAGTTACATTTTTTATTTCACCGAATTTTTGTTTATCTATTCTACAGAATCTTGAAGTTAAACTTTCTCCTGGAGTTCCATATAATCCAAATCCAAGACCAGTTTCTGCTTTCCATGAATCACAAGCATCTTTTAAGTGATTCATAACTTTAAGTGCGAACTCTTCACCTTCTTTAGTTGTATGAGAAACACCTAGCATTGCTTGAGTCATTTCGTATATTCCAACATATCCCAAAGATAAAGTTGAATATCCATTTTTTAATAATGGGTCTATCTTTTCACCTTTTTCAAGTCTAGCTATTCCACCGTGTTGCCAGTGAATTGGTGATATATCAGAAGGAGTTCCTAATAATAGGTTATGTCTAACCATTAACGCTTCTCTACATAAAGATAGTCTTTCATCTAGTACTTCCCAGAACTTGTTCATATCTTTATTTGCAGTTAAAGCAACTTGTACTAAGTTAAGACTTACAACACCTTGGTTGAATCTTCCGTACCATTTATAGTTTCCATTTTCATCTTTCCAGTTGCTTAGGTGAGATCTACATCCCATCGGTGGGAAAGTTTCACCGTCATAATTTTTTCTCATTATTTTAGCACTTTGATAATCTGGAACTAATCTCTTAGTATTACATTTAGCTGCTAATTTAGTTATATAGTCGTATTTTCCACCTTCTAAGCAGTTGTGTTCATCTAGTAAATAAACTAGTTTAGGGAATTCTTCACCAATTTCTTGCCCTTTATAGTTTTTCATTCCTTCTAGTCTTTGTACTATCATTTCTTCACATATTAAAGCTTCTTCTCTTTCGAATTCTCCGCCTTCTTCTATTTCAAGGTAGATTGTAGAGAAAGGAGATTGTCCGTTACTTGTGTGTAAAGTAGATAATTGATATCTTATTGTTTGTATACCTGATTTTAGCTCTTCTAACATTCTGTCTTCAGCTAGTTCATGAGCCATTTCTAAACTGTATTTTTCTTTATATTTATCAAAGTACTTGTTGTATGAAACTCTTAAAAATGGAGCTATATGTTTTATAGTTATTGAGTTTCCACCATATTGTCCACTTGCTATTTGAGCTATTATTTGTGTTGTAACTGTACATGCAGTAGCAAATGATTTTGGTGATTCAACTAATTTATTATTTATAACTGTTCCATTAGTTAACATATCTTCTAAATTGATTAACATACAGTTGTGTATTGGTTGTATTGCATAATCCATGTCGTGGTAATGTAGAACCCCTTCATCATGGGCCTGAACAATATGAGCAGGTATTAATTTTCTTCTAGCTATATCTTTTGAAACTTCTCCTGCCATTAAATCTCTTTGAGTCGATGCTAACTGACCATTTTTGTTAGAGTTTTCGTTTAAAACATCTTCATTACTTTTATCTAATAATCCTAAGATACTGTCATCTGTTGTGTTTACTTCTCTTTTAAATGATTGAACTGCTCTATATCCTTCATAAGCTTTTGCAGTTAATTCTTGTTTATGATCTATTAATCCTTTATATACTAACTCTTCAACTTTAGAAACCGTCGGAGAAGGCGAACCTTGTAAATATATTTTTTCTATTTCTTCTGCTATATCTTTTGCTATATTTTCTTCTATTACACCACTACCGTATTTCATTGCTTTTAATATAGCATTTTCTATTTTTAATTTATCAAATTTTGCTTTGCTTCCGTCTCTTTTAATTATACTTAAATTCGCTGACATCATTATCTCCTTTTTCTCTATAGTATTATTTATTTCATTAAATCCTTTTTTATATTTTTCAAATTTACTTCTATATTCTTACTAACACTTTATATGCTAGTATTACCAACATAATTGATTTATTTTAAAGTGATAAACTTTTATTTTTTATGTATAAATTAGTTTACTTAGCACAATATATAGTGCCGACTGATTTATTTTACACCATATATTGTGTGCAATCAAGTTAGTTTAATCAAAAATACATAGATATAATTTTCCAAAAATCATCTATTTTTTACCGATGCTTTGCCCCTACTTGAGTCTAGATATTCTTAATAAATTTTACTCTTTCAAAAAATTTTTTTCATAATTTCTTAGGGGTAAAATTTGATTATTTATCTTACGAATTTATCAATTGCATCATTTAAATCTTTTAATAATTTTTGTTTTTCTTCTAACTGTTCTTCTCCCACTACATCTACTATACATTTGTTTATATGATCTTCTAATATTTTCTTCCCTAAATTGTTTAATGCAGCTTTTACTGCTGATATTTGTATTAAAATTTCTGTGCAGTCCCTATGTTCTTCCATCATAGTTTTTACAGAATTAGCATGTCCAATTATTCTAGACATCCTATTTATCAACTTTTTATAGTCCTCGTCGGAATGTTTATGATTTGAATGAATATTATCGTGTTTACTCTCTTTTATATTACTACCCATTAAAACCCCTCCTAATCTCATTTACAATATATCAATTATACCTTATATATTATTTTTTAACCAATTTATTATAAATAATTGACACATTTTTCCATGAATCCTATAATATAATTAATAACCCCCTATGGGGGATATTAATTATCTATATATTAATAAGGAGGTAATTTAAAATGCATGAAGGTAAACATGGAATATTTGATGATATGGAGGATATGGATGATTTATTTGGAATAAATGAAGACCATAGTCATGGACATCACGAACATAGTCATAATCACAAACACCATGACCACGAGCATACTCAAGATAACTCCGAAAACCATTCCAAAAAGAAATTTGGCTTATTTAAAACAAAAAAGACTGATAAATAACATCATAATATATACCTGAGAGATTTTTATTTCCCTCAGGTTTTAGACTTTTTAAAAATGAGGTGTGAAATATGAGTGATTTTATAAAAAAAAATAAGATATATATTCTTCCATTTTCTCTATTAATATTAAATATATTAGCAATTATTTTTCACTTTTTTATAGAAATTCCTTTTCAGTTTGAACTTATCCCTCTTGCAATTGGAGGATTTATAGTAATTAAATCTACAGTATTATCAACTATCAAAAAAAGAAAAGTTACTGCAGGGCTATTAGTAGTTTTGGCTTTGATCGGTACTACTTATGTAGGCGAATACCTATCTGGTTCTATAGTTTCATTTATGATGATCTTTGGTGAGTTTCTAGAGGATTTAACTATGAAAAAAACACAAAATGCAGTCCGCTCTCTAATCCAGCTAGTCCCACATAAATGTAGAAAGAAAATTGGAAATAAATTTGAACAAGTATCAATACGTGAAATAAGACCTGGGGATATAATTCAAGTTATAGCAGGCGAAAAAATCCCTGTCGATGGAATTATCCAAAATGGTCAGGCAACTATAAATGAATCTGCTATAACAGGGGAATCAATGCCCGTTGACAAAACTATCAAAGATAAAGTTTTTGTAGGTACTCTAAATGAAAACGGAGTAATTGAGATTCTTACACAAAAAATAGGAAATGAAACTATACTTGGTCAAATTATTAAAACTGTAAAAAGTGCACAAGAAAACAAAGGTAATGTTCAAAAAACTGCTGATAAATTTGCAGAATTTTTCCTTCCAACTATACTTTTAATCTGTGTTATAACTGCCTTACTTACTAAAGATATAATGCGTGTAATGTCAATTTTAGTAATAGCTTGCCCTTGTGCATTAATATTAGCAACACCAACTGCAGTTGTCGCTAGTGTCGGTAATGCTGCCAAGAAAGGTGTTTTAATAAAAGGCGGCGTTGTTATTGAAGAATTAGCAAAAATCACAACTATATGTTTCGATAAAACTGGAACTATAACTAAAGGTACCCCTGAAGTTGTCGATATGTTAATTTGTGATAAATCTAAACGAAGTGAATTTTTAAATACATTAGCAATTGTTGAAAAAAACTCCGGCCACCCTATTGGAAAATCAATTATAAAATATCTCGTCGAAAAAGAAAATCTCAATTTAGATAATATTCCAAATGGCGAATTTAATATGTTATTTGGTCGCGGTGTTAGTGTAAAAATAGAAGATAAAATCTATGAAGTTTCAAACAGAAAAGTATTATTAGACTTAAATGAAAACAATAATAATAAATTCTCAAATACAAAAGAAGTGTCCTCTGATAATAAAAAAATTTATGACTTCCTAGACTATGAAGAAAAACTCGGTCGAACTGCCCTACTTATCGTTTCAAATGGTGAGATACTAGGTTGCATATCTGTTGCAGATACTGTTAGACCTTATATTAAAGACACAATCCAAGAACTAAAAACATTAGGTATAGAAGAGTTCATTATGCTTACTGGAGATAACGAGTATACAGCTAGAGCAATTTGTGATGAAGTGGGAATAGATCAATTTAAATCAAACCTACTCCCTCAAGAAAAACTAGACTATATAAAAGAACTTCAATCCCAAGGCAAACACGTAGCTATGATTGGTGATGGAATTAACGATGCCCCTGCTCTTACTTTAGCTAATGTCGGAATAGCAATGGGCATGAATGGAACTGACATCGCATCAGATGCATCAGATATTATACTTATGTCTGATAGAATTGACTTCCTATGTGAAACAATTGCCATAAGTAAAAAGACTTACTACATTATAAAACAAAATATTTGGGTATTTGCTGTTTG
>CAMEPL010000063.1 GCA_945931665.1 uncultured Clostridium sp.
ATAAAGATTAAAATCCATAATGAGTAATTAATATAAATTACTAAAAAATTAAACTCAATTAAGTCTTATCCTGTAATTACAAAATTCTACAAATTATTGATTTCCAAAGCTTTGTCTATAGAAATTTGTTGATGTAAGTTTCTCTTATTTCTATTTTTTCCTATTTCTCCTTCTAATGTAATTCTATCAACATGTGAATCTAAGCATTTCATAATATCTTTATTAGAAAGAATTAATTGATTTTCTGCCAGCAATAGAGCCATCTTTAATTCCTTTGGATCGACTTCTCTACCTAAATGGACGTCTTGTAGTATATTATTAAAACTTCTCATATTAATCCCTCCTGTTACAATATAAATTTTTTTATATACAAAGTTCGCATTTTAACTTGTCCACTCCTTTAATTTTCGTTAGTCAAATTCTTACATTTTTTACGTCTAATCGATTTATTTTTTTGTATAAATTTATAATATATATAATAATATATATTTAACTATACATATCACCATAAACTCCACTTATTACAATCAAAAAGAAGTTATTTTAAAATAATTCTTGTAAAAAATTTTAAATCAATTTACTCTTAACTTAAGGAAATAGTTGAAAATGTGATACTACATATCACATAAGTCAGATGCATTTGAACAAACTACTATTAATCCTATCTATAATAGGAGGTAGAAATATGAATCAAGAAAAAGTGAAAACTTTTGAGAATATAATAAAGAAAAATTATCCCAATATATGTGGCGTTGTCGTTATGAAGGACAACAAGATAGTATATGAAAATTACGAAAATAATTGTAATCGCGAAAGCAAAATCCACGTTTATTCTGTTACGAAAAGCATCATTTCAATTTTAATAGGAATAGCTTTAGACAAAGGTTATATAAAAGATATAGATCAAAAAATACTGAGTTTTTTCCCAGATTACAAAGCAGACAAAACTAATAAATCGCTACAAAATATTAAGCTAAAAGATATGCTCACAATGACAGCACCTTTAAAATACAAAGAGCCACCTTATGTAGATTATTTCACAGGTTTAGATTATCTAAAATTTTCACTAGATATGTTGGGGGGAGATAATGAGATAGGTACGTTTTCCTATGCTCCATTAATAGGTCCTGATGTTTTGTCTGGAATAATAAAAAATTCAACTAATCAATCTGTATTGGAATTTGCTACTAAAAATTTATTTGAACCACTTGGTATTTTACCGCCAGAAAATATAGTATTTAAAAATGCAGATGAGCAATTTTTATTTAATCAGTCTACTGATAAAAACAATTGGGTGGCTGACAGTAAAAATTTAAATACTGCTGGGTGGGGACTTGCTCTAAGCACACTTGATATGGCAAAAATCGGTCAACTGTACTTAAATGGGGGAGTATACAACTGTAAAAGAATAGTTTCAACAAATTGGGTGAAAGAAAGCACCTCAGTTCACAGTCATTTAAATAAGTTGATGTATGGTTACTTATGGTGGATATTAGATGAATATAGCTTTGCAGCGCTTGGCGACGGAGGAAATACTATATATGTAGATACGAAAAACAATATAATAGTATCAATTTCAGCACTGTTTGTCCCAAATTCAAAAGAAAAAATAAAGCTGATTAAACAATATATAAAACAAGCTTTTGAAGATTGACATTTTTAATTAACAAAATATAAAAAACTTAATGATAATTAATTTTGGATTTGATAACTAGCTAAGACTTGCTACACAAGTCTTAGCTTTATTTTTTAAATAAATTTTATCTTAAAGACTAAAAATCTATCTTTCGAAAACTTCTACATATTTAGGAGATGCTGTTATATAAACTCCTGATTTTAATCTATACATATTTGTACCTGTTCTCTCTATTTTTTGTATAACAGTATAAACTCCGCCTTTTTTAACTATTCCGATTACACTTTCATCAGTAAAATCAGCTGCACTACGTATATTTACTTCATCTGCTATTACTTTTAGATATAGAGTCTTTGTTTCTGTGACATCTATTTCTTCGTCTTTAGTATTTGGCAAAACATATTTTACACCAAAATACTCACAAACTGCTTTACAAACTGCTTCTGCACATTTTTCTTGATGGGATGGATTTAGCATAAGTTTTGCTTCTTTTTCATAATCCATAAAACCATATTCAATTAATATGGCAGGCATATTTGTTTGTCTTAAAATCGCTAGTGTAAATCCACTCATATCGACATCTCTCATCAAACCGTAGTTGTATTCATAGTCGATATCTGCTGCTAAATGTTTTACTGCTAGATTTCCTAATTTAATAGATTTTGAAGAAGAGTTTTTTGTACGTAAAACAAGTAATCCTTTTGCTTTTGTTTGCCAAACTGACGCTGTTCCTATTGCATTATAATGGTTTGAAATTAATATATTTGCACCTGCTTTGTTAGCCTTATAAGCTCTAGTTGAAAGTGCTACATCTGTTTTTCCAGTCATATCAGCAGTATACATATACCCAATATTGCATCTAGTCAAAGCTTTTGCAAGATATACGGATACGGCTCTATTCCATTCATTTTCTTTAATTACTTCGCCTTTTTTTCTAACTAAAACTCCATTAATATACAAATCTGAAGACAATTTTACAGAACGCTTACCACCAGTAGTCATTCCGTGACCAGCATCAATGGCAACTAAATATCTACTCATAGTCATCAAATCCTTTCTTCCTAAAAGCGGCACGATAGTCTTTTAAGTCCTATCATTTATATTACCACTTCATATATATTTATGATTTTTTCTACAATTTGATACTATTTTAGATATTTTTTGAGTAAATTTTTGTCATATAAGTAACTAAAAAAAGAGGAGCCAGAAGGCTCCCAAGCTTTTAATTTATACACATTAGTAAATATTTGATATTAATATAATACCCCTGTCACATATAATTAAACACCATTTTATATAAAAATTATATAAAAAGTTATTTTTTAATATGTTATTAAGATTTATTTTTCTAATCCTTGCATATATTTATCTATCGATTCAGCAACTTTTTTACCTAAAGCTGTTGCATAACATGCAGTTTTGTCGGCTTTTGCTTTACTTATATCACCTGCTGCAAAAACACCTTCTACTGATGTGTTAAAGTCGTCATCTATAACTATCATTCCTCTTTCATCTACATCGACTGGAGCGATTGTTTGGATTGCACCAGGCATTTGACCGACTGCAAATATAACTTTATCACATTCTACATATAATCTAGTATCGTCGTCAGTTCCCTTAAATTCCATACCTACTACTTTTCCATTTTCCCCTACTATTCTAACTGAATCCATCCAGTCTATTATAGGAACCCCCACTTGTTGAAGGTATTTTAATTCTTTTGCACTCGCTGTCATCTCTTCGATTGAGTTTCTAACCATTATTCTAACTTTTTTATATCCTGTTAATTTGGCAGTTGTACCGCAGTCCATAGCGACATCTCCACCGCCGATTATAACTGCACTTTCTCCAACTTTTATATTTCCATCGTTGGCTTTTGCTTCTGATAAAAAACTCACTGCATCTGTAACACCGTCTAATTCGTGCCCTTCTATATTTAAAACTCTTCCTATAGTAAATCCAGTAGAGATTAAAAATGCTTTAAACCCTTCTTTTTTCAAATCATCTAATGTAATATCTCTACCAACCATGCAACTTGTTCTAAACTCTACATCTAGAGATTTTATATATTTTAAATCCTTTTGGATTATTTCTTTTGGTAGTCTATGTGGTGGTATACCATAACTCAACCATCCACCGACTTCTTTTTTAGCTTCAAATACTGTAACTTCATAGCCTTTTTGAGCTAAGACTGCAGCTGCTGCAAGTCCTGCTGGTCCAGATCCTATAATTGCAACTTTTTGACCTACTTTTTTAGGTGCTATATGGTCACTTGATATCACTTCATCTTTTTTATCGCAGTAGTCGACTAAGTATTTTTGTATAAAAGGTATCATTATTGGATTGTCACCTAATTTACTGTTTCTACATCCACCTACACAATAACTATCATAAGGACAAACTCTTGTGCATATTGAGTAAAATAAAGGATTGTTATCTCTGATTAATTTTATTGCTTTTTCGAATTGTTCTGTCGCAACTAATTCAACAAACTCTTTTGGATTGCTGTTTATTGGACATTTTTTATTACAATAAGCCTCTTCACATAATAAACATCTCTTAGCTTCAGCTATAGCTTCTTCTTTTGTGAATTTCTTCGCAGATTCTGTTAAGTATGTTACCTTTTTCATTTTTAACCACCCCTAAATTTAATATATAATAATTATTATTTTAAGTAAGATTTCTATCTACTTAAAATTTTTCAAACATCAAACATTTTGCAAACTCATTCCCGAATATTAAAAATATAATATGTAAATATTGCTTTTCATCTACAACACTTTATTATTATAAATAAAAAAACGTTTTTTTGAAATCCCCCAAAATTTTCCATTCAGTTCCAGATTGTTAAATATAAACAATTTTTAGGAGATTTTAATCATAATAAAAATAAATATATACAATAACCAAAATCTAAAAAAGGTAAAAAAGATGGTTAAAAACCATCTTCTCTAAAAAACTAATTACAATTTATAAAATAACAAATCATTTTTTGCAAAATTAAAATATGAAAAATAAATCATATTTTTTCATATAATACTTAAAAGTTTTGATTCCCCAAGCTGATTTTCTTTCAGCTTGAGAAATCGAAGAAACGGATGACTTCTTTAACATTAATAGAACGAGACTCGATCAAATTCTTAAACGTGACTCTACCTTTATCGAATAAGTTGAAAAGTGATTCAAAACTAATATAAAAGTACTTCAAACTTTTATATTAGTTTTAATTTTATGCGTTCCTATATATTGTTATTTAGACACTCATCGCTAAAATCCTCTATTTTTTTTAAATAAGTATTACTTTTATCAAAATAATGAGTATGTAAGTATTTGTGAGCGTTATGTCCTCCTCTTTCACCTAAAAATTCATCATATAATTTTTTGATGTCTTCGTTTTCGTGAGATTTACGTTGAGGTTTATTTTTATCTATAGTGTATAATCCAGCACCTCTTGCTTTAACTTTTTCATAATCTCCATTTGTAAATGGTTGACCTCCACCGTTTACACATCCACCTGGGCAAGCCATG
This sequence comes from uncultured Clostridium sp., assembly GCA_945931665.1. Classification (GTDB taxonomy): domain Bacteria; phylum Bacillota; class Clostridia; order Peptostreptococcales; family Peptostreptococcaceae; genus Intestinibacter. The sequence continues at coordinate 5,165 of CAMEPL010000063.1, forward strand.
ATTTCTATAATATGGTATTTAGGTTCTCTTCCCGCAGCTATGTCAGCTCTAAGTTCATCCATTAATTTTCTAGCACATCCTAAAGATGACGCAGCAGCTACTCTCACATCAGTTCCAGCTACATTAACTGTCGCTTCTTTAATTCCTTCAAATCCTCTAACTGCTTTAAATTCTATAGCATCATCTGATAATTCTTCTTTTGTAACATCAGTATATGCTGTTCTAAGTGCAGCTTCTAAAACCCCTCCTGTTACACCGAATATATCAGCAGCACCTGTTGAATATCCAAGTGGGCTATCGAAGTTTTCTTCTTCTATATTTTCTAAATCTATACCAGCAGATTTTATCATTCTCGCAAGTTCTCTTACAGTAAGTGATAAATCAGTATCAAGTATTCCATCTTCTCCTAATTCTTCTCTTTTAACTTCGTATTTTTTAGCAACACAAGGCATTATAGATACAATACTAACTTCATCAGGTTTTTTATCTAGTACTTTGTCTGCAAAATAATATCTAGCTATTGGAGAGAACATACTTTGTGGTGATCTACAAGTTGATAAGTATTTAGTTAAGTCTGGGTATTGGCTTTCGCAGAAGTTTACCCAAGCTGGACAACATGAAGTCATTATTGGTAAATCTCCACCTTTAGTAAGTCTATTTACAAATTCGTTTGCTTCTTCCATTATAGTTAAGTCAGCAGCAAAGTTTGTATCAAATACATAGTCAAATCCCAATGCTTTTAAAGCTGCAACAACTTTTCCAGTAGATATTGTTCCTGGTCTTAGACCGAATTCTTCACTTATACCAACTCTAACAGCTGGAGCAATTTGAACCATAACTGGTTTTTCTTTTTGTGCAAGTAATTCCCAAACATCTTCTGTATTGTCTTTCTCAAGTAATGCACCAGTCGGACATACATTTATACATTGACCGCAGAATGTACATTCAGTTTTTGCCAAATCAGTTTCAAAGAATGTTCCAATTTCTGTAGAAAATCCCCTGTTAACTCCTGATAACACGCCTACTGTTTGAACTTTGTTGCACATTGTTTCACATCTTCTACATAATATGCATTTGTCGTTGTCTCTCATTATAGAGAATGAAGTATAATCTTTAGATTTTTCTAATCTTTCGCCTTCAAATCTTATTTTCTTAATTCCAAGTTGAACTGCTATATCTTGAAGTCCACAATTTCCACATTTTGTACAAGTAAAGCAATCTTGTGGATGGTCAGATAATAAAAGTTCGACTACACCTTTTCTAAATTCTATTATTTCTGGTGTATTAGTTTCTACTTTCATTCCTTCTTTTGCTAGTGTTGCACATGATGGCACCAATCTTCCATCTGCATTTACTAGACAGACACGACATGATGCACAACTGTTGTCAAATCCTATATCGTCTATATGTAAATAACATAAGTTAGGTATTTTTATATTTACTCTTTTTGCTGCTTCTAATATATTAGTTCCTTCTTCAACAGCAACAGCTTTTCCATTTATAGTTAAATTGATTAAACTCATTAATAGATTCCTCCTTTAAAAACTTGGTATATGTACAATATTTGACTTACTCTTTGATTATTGCACCTTTTCTACATTTTTCCATACAAGCTCCACATTTCAAGCACTTAGTAGTATCGATAACGTGTTTTTGTTTCTTTTCACCAGTTATTGCTTCTGCTGGACAGTTTTTCTTACATAATCCACATCCGATACAGTCGTCAGTTATTACGTAATTTAACATTGCAGTACATTTAGCTGCTGGACATTTTTTGTCTTTAACGTGAGCTAAATATTCATCATAGAAACAATTTAATGTGCTAAGTACTGGGTTTGGAGCACATTTACCAAGACCACATAAAGAAGTATTTTTAATTATTGTAGCTAGTGATTTTAAATTGACTAAATCTTCTTCTGTACCATTACCTCTACATATTTTATTTAATATTTCAAGTAATCTTCTATTTCCTATGCGGCATGGAGTACATTTACCACATGATTCATCAACTGTAAATTCTAAGAAGAATTTAGATATATCGACCATACAGTCAGTTTCATCAAGTACTAACATACCACCAGAACCCATCATAGAACCTATTGATGCTAGTGATTTGAAGTCTATTGGAGTGTCTAAATCTTTAGATGATATACATCCACCAGATGGTCCACCTGTTTGAACAGCTTTAAATTCTTTTCCTCCAGGGATTCCTCCACCTATTTCATAAACTATTTCTCTTAAAGTAGTTCCCATTGGCACTTCAACTAGACCTGTGTTGTTTACTTTTCCACCTAATGCGAAAACTTTTGTACCTTTTGAATCTTCTGTACCAAATGAAGAGAACCACTCAGCTCCTTTATTTATTATCGCTGGTATATTACCAAATGTTTCGACATTATTTACAGTTGTTGGAGCTTGCCATAAACCATGTTCAGTTGGGAAGTATTTATTAACTATTGGTTCACCACGATTACCTTCTATAGATTTTATAAGGGCAGTACCTTCACCACAGACAAATGCACCAGCACCGTATTTTAATTCTATTTTGAAGTTAAATCCTGTTCCCAATATATTTTCACCTAAAACTCCAGCTTCCTCAGCTTGAGCTATAGCTATTTTTAGTCTTTCTATTGCAAGTGGATATTCAGCTCTTATATAGATATATCCCATGTCAGAGTCTGTCGCATATCCTGCAATTGCCATCGCCTCTAATACACTATGTGGGTCACCTTCAAGAAGTGATCTATCCATAAATGCACCTGGGTCACCTTCGTCTGCATTACAGACAATATATTTATGTCCATTTAATCTTGGATTTTCGGCAGCTGCTGCCCATTTTAATCCTGTAGGGAATCCTGCTCCCCCACGACCTCTTAAGCCTGATTTTTTCATTTCGTCTATTACTTCTTGTGGAGTCATTTCTTCTAAACATTTAGCAAGTGCTAAATAACCGTCGTTTGCTATGTATTCTGAGATGTCTTCTGGGTTTATATGACCGCAGTTTCTTAAAGCGATACGAAGTTGTTTTTTATAGAATTGCATATCTTCGTGTTTTTGAACTTTTTTATAATCAAGTGCAGGTTCTTCAAATAATAATCTTTCAACTACTTCATTTCTTCCTATATGACTTTGAACTATTTCTTCTGCGTCATCTGGTTTAACATGAACGTAAAATACATTATCAGGATAAACTTTTACGATTGGGCCCATTGCGCAGAACCCAAAACATCCTGTTAAATGTACCATTGCGTGGTCTTCAAGACCTGCTTTTTTTATTTCTTCTTTTAGATTTTCTATTATAAGTAAACTTTCTGAAGAGGTACATCCTGTACCTCCACAGACTAGTATATCTCTTTTTTCTGGTATAGCATCTGTGTGATTTTCTCTTAAATCAAGAATTGGTTTGTATTCTTTTACAGCTTCCTTTAACTCTGCTATTGAATTTAATTTTTTCATCTAAAGTACCTCCTAACAGCTTAATTCTAAATTTCTATATTTATCTAGTATTTTAGTTACATCATCTGGAGTTGATTGACCGTAAACTTTTCCGTTTACAACTACAACAGGCGCAAGTCCACACGCACCGACACATCTTAGACCTTCAAGCGTAAATTTAAGATCTTCAGTAGTTTCTCCAGCTTTGATTCCTAATTGTTTTTCGAATTCAGCCATTACTTTATCTGATCCTTTGACGAAACATACAGTACCAAGACAGACGCTGATTTTATACTCGCCGATTGGATTTGTTGAGAAGTAAGAATAAAAGCTAACAACTCCGTATACCTTAGAAGGAGATACTCCTAACTTATCAGCTATATGGAGTTGAACTTCTTTTGGAAGATATCCAAATATCCCTTGAGCTTCTTTAAGCACAAATATTAAAGCACTCTCATCAGCTACTTCTAATGAATCGATTAAATTATCTAATTCATCGAATAGTTTCCTATTTTGTTCAACAAAATTACACATAAAAATCCCCCTTTAAAAAATTAAAACTACACCATATTTCTCTGTATGTTGTTATATCCAAAATAACATTATATGATTTCTAACAAAACCTTTTTTAAGTTAATTTTATACGATTTTAGTTTTTACACCAGCATATAAAATCAAAAAAATAAAATTATTATATCTAAATTTATTTTGAATGTTTAATAAAATTATTATAAAATAATATATTTTGATAATTATTGTATTTTTTAATATACTATTTTAATAATATATTAATAATTAAACTTTCTAACTATATAATAGTATAAAATAAGCTAAAATTGTGTTTTTTTTGCTAAATTACAAATAAATACTGTGTTTTGTATTATGTTATTTTAATAACACAATACACCAACTTTCTAATAATATTTACATAAAATGATAAATAAATCTTTATCTTAAAGAGACTTTTATGCATAAAAAAAAGCCAGCCTAAGCTAGCTTCTAAACATTTTCAAATGTATAAATAGCATCTATTCTAGTTAAATAAAGTGAACCATTGTCACATCCTATATATTTTGCATATTTTTGAAGTTTTTCTTTTGTAATCTCTAAATCTCTCGTGTCATTATCTACAAGTTCTTGAACATACATATCCATCAAATACTCTTTATACGGTCTTATATCATATCCTAGATATTTTGTAAGCCTTTCTATTTCACGTCCAAAATCTCCGTCTTCTTTTACTAAATATTCATAGACATCTTTTCTATAAGGATTTGCCATTATTATCTTTTGGACTATCTTTGCACTATCTGGTTTACTTATAAATCCATCTTTATAATTATTAAAAAGCGCATTTGCTTGTTTTATAGATTCGCCATCTATATATGATTCTACATTTTTTACTCCATATTCTAAAAGCGCATCTATAACAGCCATGTGTATATTAAAACAATCTCTATACAAACTTCTCGATAACTTATCTACTAATGGTTTTATATCAAATAACCTAGATATATTTTTTTTATCTTTTAAAGAATTTTTTTCTTTTATAGCATTATTGTATATTAATTTAAAATCGAAATATTTTTCACAGTATTTCTCTTTAAAAATATTAAAATCAACGACGATTACATTGTAACTGACTAAAATCTCAACGCCTTTTTTTATTCCCTCGTCGATTAATTTTTCTGCAAATACTAAATATTTATCGTTAAGTCGTCTAAGTGTGGTCAAATTTTCACTGCAGTATTTTTTAAATTCTTCACTTGCATCTTCTGCATATTCTAAAAATGTTTTTCGTATAGTATTGTAGTTATCCCTTTTTTCGTCGAACTTTACCATTGCCCCGTTTATATCAAACACGATCATAGCAACAACCTCCTTGTAAAAATATTTACAATTTTTTCTCACTATTACTATATTTGATTTTATAACTTATTTTCCTTTCAAATACAAAATTTGTCTAAAACTTTTAGCTATTGATTACTAAATTCTACACAAAATACTATTTTTCTACTACAGTATAAATTTATATTACTCCTAAAAGACCAAATACTATCGGTACAAACATTGCGGGAAGTAAGTTAGCTACTTTTATATTTTGTTTTAATAACACATTTATACCAAGAGCTAATATAAGTAAGCTACCAACAGCGTTCATCTCTGTTATTACGGCAGTTGATAATATTGCCTTTAATAAAAATGCACAACTAGCTATAAGTCCTTGGTATATTAAAACTGCTACACTCGATAAAAGTACACCTATTCCCATAGTTAGCGAGAATAAAAACGCAGAAACTCCATCTAAAGCTGATTTTGCAAATAAAGTGTCGTTATTTCCAAATAATCCGCTGTTTAATGAGCCAACTACTGCCATTGCACCTACACAAAACAACAAACTAGCTGAAACAAACCCTTGTGATATCGACACATGTTCATCAAAATCACCTTTTTTATCTTTATTTAATTTAGCTTCTATTTTATCCCCAAGTTTATTGAGAGCTTTATCTATATCAATTAGCTCACCTAAAAGCCCTCCAACAACCATAGATACTATACATATAAGAGCATGCTTACATTCAAGCGCACCACTTATGCCCATATATATTACACAAAGTGCCAATCCTGACATTATAGTATCGCTCACTTTTTCAACCCTGTTATCTTTATCAATCTTTAATATTAAATTTTTCAATAATAATGCAACCAAACTCGCCACAAGTATTGTAACGCTATTGACTATAACCCCTAATCCATACATACTATTTCCCCCTAATACGCTCTACTTTGTTAATAAATTATTAATTATTTATCCTTAAATCTAATCATTTTGCCAAGTCTATTATTTTTTGTGGATTGTTTGCGAATTCTTCAAATGAATATCTTGTGTATATTACATCTTTGCCCAAGAATCTTTCATATCTATTTTTTTCTTTTTCTCTTAAAGAATTTTTCTTTTTGCTGTGATTATTTACTACTATTACTTTTAGGTTTTCTTTTGTTCTGCTCGTCTGAACTCTTTTTAAAAGGTATTTTATATGCATATCTGCTTCTGGAAAAGAATATCCACAGAATATAAGCACGTCACTTTCTCTAATCGCTTTTTCTGATTTATTCCAAACTGTGCTCAAAAATACGTTTGACATATTTTTAAAATAAGTAGGCGGTACGATTATCGGCACTGTGATCTGACCGCAATTTAAACATTTGGCTTGATTTATATTTTCGATTATTCTCATTACGCCTCCCTCAAATGGAGTAATCGTTATGCTATTACAAATCGGACAGTAAAGCCAATTTAGCGAACCGTGGATTTTATACAAGTTGACCATAGGCTCTTTTGGGCGTTGCCATGAGTTTTTATCAAAATTAAAATTCGTAAAATCAATTCCGTAGTTTAACATAACAGGAAAATCACGTTCATCATATAAATTTGCTATTGCATTATCTATATGTATATCGTAATTCACGCTTATAAATGTAGTGTCTTTTAATAAATCTTCTTTTATTAAATTATTAAGAAGCAATTCATGATAACTATTGCTCGCTCTAGTGGCATTGTTGAGTGCATATGCCGTAAGCATTATCAAGCATTGTCTTATATACGATATACTAGTATTGTCGTCATTATAACTTTCTGATTTATAATTTTTAAACGCCTCTCTTCTTTGTTCGGCTAAATCGAGTACACCTAATACCTCTTCAAATGTTGGAAAATTTATATTCTCTACATCTTTATTTTCTACATCTATAAAAAATAGATCTCTAAAAAACTTTACTAATTCCCTATTCATCTTTTCATTTTTATTTTTCGGCAATATATATTTGAAATATTGCGAAAATAATTCGTTTTGTATAGGTAAATTTTCTGCTGCTGAAGCTCCTGCTCCTAAAAAAATAGTAATATTCATAGCTGCCTTAAATCCTCCAAAAATAATTTCTCTTGTAAGTATATTATACAATTAAAATTATAATTATCCATATTAAATTATACATATTAATAAATTTATAAATTCCCTTTATTAATTTTTTTTAATTAAAACACTTTTTTAAAGATTCTATATGTGATATCTTTTATATAGTATAAATATATATTGTGGAGGTGTATTTTGGAAAAAGACAATACTAAAAACTGCTATGAATGTAGGCTCAATTATTTTGTCTGTACTTCACTTTGTGCCACAAAACAGGCATATAAATATATAGATAAAATATACAATTCTAATAAAGAAAAATACAGCCTTTGTTCGAGAGAATGTTCATATTATAATCTAGCAAATTCTAGGTTGTTAGAAGAAGAGATGTATTTTAAAAAGGCGCTTGGGATTATAACTTCTGGGGCAGAAGAAGAATTTTACTATATAATTAGGATGACTTATAAAAAAGCCAATCTACTTATAAAAAATAGTAAAGATATCGTTAGATTAAACGAATTGCCTATAAAATCAAGTGATATCATCCCCCAAGAAGAGTTACTTGGCAATTATGCTGCGGCAATAATTCTGGCCAAAAAAGAAGGTAAAAAACTAGATGAAGATGATTTCTTCTTTAGAGCATTTCAAGAAATGGTCAATTTAAGAATGAATCCATTAATTCAAAATTCATTAAAATATTCTAATATAGATAAAAATACAAGAAAACAACTTAGAGAAATCGAAGCTGATTTGTGCGAGAGATACCCTAATATGATTAAAGGTTCACGTGAATTAGATTTACAAAAAAGCGATGGCTCTTTAGATACTCAAAAAATAAATGATTATCAAAGAATAGCCTATGCGCTAGATTATGTATATGAATTAGAAGGCTTAAATATTATACCGCTTCTCGATAATAAACCAAACACTACTAGCAAAGAACTCCTAGAGCTGATTAATATTTGGATAAAATGCGGCGGTTCAATGGAAGAGTCTAAATACGATTCACTATACTCATATATAATAGCAGCGACAAAACTCAAAAGGCTATTAGAAACTTATAAAGATGCAAAACGACTATATTTTAGAGATATAGCTGATATAGATAAAGACCAATTAAAAGAAAAAAATGATATCATAACTAAAATAACTCAAGAAAAATCTGACTTAGAAGCTAAATATAATAAAACTAAAAATGAGTTAGAAAAAGAAAATGAAGATCTCAAAGAAAAAATAAGACTTCTTGAAAATAAAAACAAACACCTAGAAGAAAAGCTTTTTAGTGAGCCTAGTGTCAAAGAAGAATTAATAGAACTTAGAAACTTGATGTTTAATTTATCTGAACATGTAAATATCCCATCTGCGGAAACTAACAGAAAAGTAGATATAGATAAATTAAATAACCTAAATGCAGTCTGTATCGGTGGTACTGATTCTTGGATAAATTCTATGAAAGAAGTTCTTCCAAATTGGGTATTTATAGCCGCCGGATTTGACAATTTTGATACAGCTCTATTAAAAAACAAAGAATATATCTTTGTAAATACAATTTCTAATACTCACGCTATGTACTACAAAGCTATAGAAAACAAAGATAAAGATACTAAAATCAGATATATAAATGCTCTAAATAGAGATAGGGTTTTATATGAAATAGAAAAGAATTTATAAAATTTCATAGCGCCAACGAATCAGAGATTCCGTTGCTTAAAATTTCATGGCGCCAACGAATCAG
>CAMEPL010000064.1 GCA_945931665.1 uncultured Clostridium sp.
AATCATCTAAAATAATTTATAAATCACACACAAGAAATTGGATTTTTTAGGAAAAATGAAGTGATAAATATAAGGTATATGCTATAATATAAAATAGATTAAGTTTCAGCATTGTGTAAGGGGGCACATAATTTAATATGGAAATATCAATATTATTAATTTCAATTTTAGTTTTGACAATGATAAATATATTCTTTGTTGAGTGCAGATATTCATTATCTAGAATAGATGAAAATATATTACAAGAAATTGAAAAACAGGGGAATTTAGCGGCAAATAGATGCAAAAAAATTAAATCAAAAGAAAAAGAATTTTTATCTGTGTGCCAATTTGGAATTATTATCTCTGTCACTATGATAGGATTTCTTCTAAATAGAGTTTGTAAATTTATATTTATAGAATATAAATTATCAAATGATATGGTAGGAAAGATTACAATAATAATAACACTATTACTAGTATGTATGTTAGAAGCTATAATAGGATTTTATATTCCAAGGGGATTATCAAGCAAAAATCCTCAGAAGATACTTCTTAGAAATTCACTACTCTTAACAGTAGCCTATATATTTATAAGACCGTTTTCTATAATTATAGACTTTATATCATATATAATCTGTAAAATTTTTAGGGTAAAAGATTTTACCATTTTAGACAAAAACTCATTAGATCAAGATAAGTTTTTAGTAACCACTGAAGAAAGTGAAAAAGATAAATATGGTATAGATAACAAAGAAATTATGGATAATATATTTAGTTTTCAAGAAAAACAAATAAGAGAGGTTTTAGTACCGAGAACAGATATGATATGCTTAAATTTAGATGATGATGAAGAATATATATTTAATTTAATAAGACAAGAGGGCTACACTAGGTATCCTGTGTGTGGTAAAGATAAGGACGATTTATTAGGTTTTATACATATTAGGGATTTATATAATCAAAAATTACTTGAAGACAAAATTGATTTAACTAAAATATTGAGAAAGATAACTTATGTATCTGAAAATGAACTAACGAGTAGAGTTTTAGAAAAACTTAGAAAAGATAGAGTTCAAATGGCAATAGTGGTAGACGAATATGGAGGGACATCAGGAATTATAACTGTAGAAGATATATTAGAAGAAATAGTTGGAGAAATACAAGATGAATTCGATGAAGATGAAGAACTAGATATCAAGAGATTAGATGATGGATCTTATATAGTACAAGGTACTACTACTATTACTGAAATTAATAGGGAATTGGATATAGAGATTGAAAAGGATGGATTTGATAGTATTGGTGGTTGGATATTTTTCATGTTGGGTATGGATATAGAGGTAAATCAAAGTATTGATTTTGGTGGATATAGATTTAAAGTACTAGAATTAGATAAATTTAGAGTTGTAAGTGTAAAAATAGAAAAAATTGAAAATACTAATAAAAAAGAGGCTTTAAACTATTAAAAAATGACAATAAAATAAAATTTTTAATAAAATTATAAAAAATATATAAAAACTATATTCTAATAATTATAGATTATAGTTTTTATATATACCTATAAAGAAGTTAAAAACATGTAAAATATAAGTGTGTATATGTACAATGTGGTGAATTAAAGGAATAAACTGAAAATATGCAAAATTACGAAATTAAAAAATGCCATTGCATAAAACATGAAATATTATATAATGATATTGCAAATGTTTTCTGAGCAGGAAAACCTTTGATGGAATTTGTTTTATATAAAATTTAAAGTAAAAAACGAATTAATAGTTTATTTTATTGAGAAGAAACTATATAATTATTATTAAGATAATGAGTATTAAAAAATTACAGTAAGTAGGAAAAGCTTATTGATATATTATAGGAAAATATTTTAGAGAAAGACGGTGCAAAAAAATGTTAAAAGTAAACCTTGAAGATGTAAAAAAAGCAAAAGAAGTATTAGAATCTATAGTTAAGGAAACACCATTACAAGAAAGTAAAGAGCTTAGTGATAGACTTGATGCAAACGTTTATTATAAATGTGAAAATCTACAAAAAACAGGTTCATTCAAAATAAGAGGAGCTTGCAATAAAATAGCAAATTTAACAGATGAAGAAAAAGCTAAAGGAGTAATAGCTTCTAGTGCAGGAAACCATGCACAAGGGGTTGCATTAGGTGCAAAAATGACTGGAATAAAAGCTACTATAGTTATGCCAGAAACTGCTCCACTTGCAAAAGTTACAGCAACTAAATCATACGGTGCAGAAGTTGTATTAAATGGTGCTGTTTATGATGATGCTTATGCAAAAGCTGTTGAAATACAAAAAGAAACAGGAGCTACTTTCCTTCATCCATTTGATGATGAATATGTAATAGCAGGACAAGGTACAATAGGTCTTGAAATATTCCAACAATTAGATGGAAACGTTGATACTATATTATGCCCAATAGGTGGAGGGGGAATAATAGCTGGTATAGCTGTTGCTGCAAAAGGATTAAACCCAAATGTAAAAATAGTAGGTGTTCAAACAGACAACATACCATCAATGAAAGTATCAAAAGAAAATGGAAAAGTAACTACTGCATTTAACGGAGCTACTATAGCTGATGGTATAGCAGTAAAAACTCCAGGAAACACAACTTTCGATATAATAAATGAATTAGTAGATGAAGTAATAACTGTATCAGAAGAAGAAATAGCACAAGGAATGTTATTCTTAATGGAACATCAAAAAGTTGTTGCAGAAGGTGCAGGTGCAGTAACTACAGCAGCTCTATTATCTGGAAAATATAAACCACAAAAAGATGAAAACGTTGTATGTGTAATATCAGGTGGTAACGTAGACGTAAATACTCTATACAGAATAATAGGTGTAGGTCTTGCATCACAAGGTAGACGTTACTCATTCAGCGCTACTATGACTGATAAACCAGGTGGATTCTTAGAATTAATAAGTATAATAAGCAAATCTAACGCTAATATACTTAATGCTAACCAAACAAGATTATCTTCAGGTGGAGCAATAGGAACACAAGTTGCTGAATTTATACTTGAAACATTTAACTATGAACATATAGCAAAATTAAAAGCTGATATGAATGCAGCGGGATTTGAAATACAAGACTTATAAGATAATATATAAAAAAGCAGTTGTATGAACAATACTTGTTCTATAACTGCTTTTTTTTATACAAAAATATAGTAGGATAGGCATAAACAAAAAATTATTTTATACATATCCTACTTTTATATTAACTTAGTTATAATTCATAGAGCTCATAAAATGATCTAATTTAAATTTTGGATATATTGGTTTAGCTTTTAATACCTTGCTTTCGGCTTTGAAATATTCATATTGTTCAGAGCCTTCAAGACAGTATTTATTTATTGATAAATCAAACATATCTTCTTTAGCACCAAAATTCATATAATCTAGGTATTTTTCTTTTATATTAGGATTTTTAACAACTAAATCTCTGAATTTTTTCTCTACAATTTGTAAATCGCTGATTAAATCTTTTGTTTGTTCTTCTATTGAAGTGTTAATATAGTCGGTATCTCTAGAACTATTAGTTAGTTCTCCCATAATTCTATACTGTATAGTTTTTATTTTTCTATTTAAAACTCTAGATAAGAAGAATAAAGCGCCTAATTCTTTTTCAATTTCGTGTTCCCCTGTCATTAAAAGCCTTACGGAATTTAAATCTTCTTTACTAAATATAGTTAACTGAGTACCTTTATCAAAAACTAATTTTAGTGGGAATTTTAATTCATCTTTTGTTATTTCCCCTTTTAATATACCATCTTCAACTACCATTATTCTACTACCTTGATATATAGCAAAATTTTCCCCATAATTGTAGTATAGTGTTTTTGTAGGAACTTGCTCGCCAAATCCAAATGATCTAACATTTCTAGTTGTTTTTACTACTTCTCCATTTTCAATAGTAGGATAATAAAAACATTCAAATTTAAATTTGTTCATAGTTATACCCCCTGTGAAATAAAATAATTAAATATGTACATAATTAATTATAGCGATAAAAATAGAACTTTGCATAAAAATTTAGAATTTAAAATTAAAAAGTAGAAAAATATAAGTTTGATAATATTGACAAAAATAAAAAGGTTGCTATAATAAATAGTTGAACAAGGAAACTATTTATTTGAGAAAATATTGAAATGGTAAATTTAATATAAAGGAGATGGAAATATTGTGTGATAATATAGAAATTAATAAAGAATTTTTCGATGTTATAATGCGATTAAAAAGACAATCACATGGAAATATTAAATTAAAAGATTTATATGCAGGTGAATTTATGGCATTAACAGCTATATATAAACTAAGAATGAAAGAGTGTAATGATTCTATTGGAGTTAAAACTTCAGATATAAGCAATTGCCTATTTATGAAAAAGCCTACAACATCTAAAATGTTAAATAATTTAGAAGACAAAGGATATATAAATAGATTATCTGACAAGAAAGATAGAAGAAGAACATATATCGATTTAACCAAAAAAGGTACTGATTTACTTGAAAAACACCATAAAGAAATGGTCGATTATACAAATTTAGTAATAAGTAAACTAGGTGAGGAAGATACAAAAACACTTGTAAATTTACTGAATAAATTATGCGATATAATGGAAGATTTAAATAAAAATTAATATATATAAATAAAAATTCTAAAGGACATAGAATTTAAGTTTTATTTATATATATTAAACTAAAGTATAATTACTTATAAATTATAAAAATAAAACATTTTAAGAAAGGATTGGCTATGACAAAATTATTTAAGTATTTGAAACAATCTTGGGTAGCTATTTTGACAATATTAATATTATTAGCATTACAAGCTACTACGGAATTATCACTACCAACATATACTTCAAATATAGTAAACGTTGGTATACAACAATCAGGTATAGAAAATGCCGCTATGAAAGCTATCAGAAAAAGTGAGATGGATAAGTTGACCACTTTTATGAGTGACAGTGATAAAAACAAAGTCCTAGATAACTATAAATTAATTAATAAGGACAATTTGAGTAAAGATGAATTTAATAATTATAAAGAAGAATATCCAGCTATAAAAAATGAATCTTTATATGTATTAAATACAAAAGACAAAGAAACTATAGAAAAACTTAGTGATATATTAGCTAAACCAATGCTAATAGTATACAATATGGAAAACAGCTCAGAAGGTAATAAACTTACAGACTCTATGATGTCTAAAATGATGGACCCAAATAATATGGCAGCTGGTCAAGCAAATATAGATAGAAGTCAGATGGCTAAGTTTATGGATGAAGATGGAAACTTTGATATGTTTGCATATATAAATGCAATGCCTAAAGATGCAAAAGAAGATATGTTATCTCAAATGGATGAACAATTTGTCAACCTTCCAGAAGCAATGTTAGACCAAGGGGCAATAACATTTGTTAAAGCTGAATATTCAGCAATGGGTGTTGATTTAGACAGCCTTCAAATGAATTATATATTTATAACAGGGCTAAAGATGATAGGTATAACAGTAATAAGTGTAGTATGTTCTGTTACAGTTGGATTTTTAGCAGCTAGAGTAGCAGCAACATTAGGTAAAAACTTACGTGCGATGACATTTAAAAAAGTTATGAATTTCTCTAAAAAAGAAATTAGTGAGTTTTCAACTGCATCACTTATAACTCGTAGTACTAATGATATACAACAAATACAACAAATGATGGTTATGATGCTTAGAATGGTATTCTTTGCACCATTTATGGCTATAGGTGGTATTATAAAAGCTCTAAGTACAAATCTTTCAATGAGTTGGATTATAGCTCTTGGAGTAGTATGTGTATTTGGTATAGTTTTAGTAATGTTCACTGTTGTAATGCCTAAATTTAAAATACTACAAAATTTAGTAGATAGATTAAACTTAGTAACAAGAGAGATACTTACAGGACTTGGAGTTATTCGTGCATTTAGCAACGAAAAATTTGAAGAAGATAGATTTGACGCAGCAAATAAAGACTTAACAAAAGTAAATATGTTTGTAAATAGAATGATGTCATGTATGATGCCAGCTATGATGCTAATAATGAACTTAATTTCAATATTAATAGTATGGGTTGGAGCTAAGAACATAGATCTAGGAAATATGCAAGTTGGGGATATGATGGCATTTATCCAATATACTATGCAAATAGTAATGTCATTCTTAATGATATCAATGATATCAGTTATGATGCCTAGAGCAGCAGTATCTGCAAATCGTATAGATGAAGTTTTAACAACTGATATATCAATAAAAGAAATTGAAAAAGTTGAAGAATTTGATGATAATAAAAAAGGTTTAGTAGAATTCAAAAATGTATCATTTAAATATCCTGATGCTGATGAAAAAATACTTCACGATATTTCATTCACGGCAAAACCAGGTGAAACTACTGCATTTATAGGAAGTACAGGTAGTGGTAAATCAACTTTAATAAACTTAATACCAAGATTTTATGATGTAACTGAAGGGGAAATTAAAGTAGACGGAGTAAATATAAAAAATGCTTCAATACACAAATTGAGAGAGAAAATAGGATATGTTCCTCAAAAAGGAGTATTATTTAGTGGAACAATAGAATCTAACATAAAATACGGAAATAAAACTGCAAGTGAAGAATTAGTAGAAACTGCATCAAGAGTAGCTCAAGCTACAGAATTTATAGATTCTAAGCCAGATAAATATGAAACTCCAATAGCACAAGGTGGATCAAATGTATCTGGTGGCCAAAAGCAAAGATTATCTATTGCAAGAGCAATTGCTAAAGAACCAGAAATATATATATTTGACGATAGTTTCTCTGCACTTGACTTTAAAACAGATGCAAAACTTCGTAAAGCATTAAAAGAAGAAACAGGAGATGCAACTGTTTTAATAGTAGCTCAAAGAATAAGTACAATACTTCATGCTGAGCAAATAGTGGTTCTTGACGAAGGTAAAGTTGTCGGAATTGGAAATCATAAACAACTTCTAAAGAATTGTGAAGTATATAAAGAAATTGCTTTATCACAACTTTCAAAGGAGGAACTAGAAAATGAGTAATGATAATATGAGAGGACCTAGAAGAGGGCCAGGTCGTGGACCAATGGGGCATGGGAAAAGAATGATGCCTGGTGAAAAGGCTAGAGATTTTAAGGGTACTATGAAAAAATTAATGGCTTATCTAGGCAAATATACTTATGCTATAATAGCAGTTTTCATATTTGCTGTAGGTAGTGTTGCATTCTCAGTAATAGGACCTAAAGTTTTGGGAAAAGCGACAACAGAGATATTTAATGGATTAATAGGAAAAATCTCTGGTGGAGATGGAATAAATTTTGACAGGATAAAAATAATATTATTAACTTTAGTCGGTTTATATGTAGTAAGTGCTATATTATCTTTTATACAAGGCTTTATAATGAGTGGTATATCTCAAAAATTAGCTTATAACTTAAGAGATGAACTTTCTAAAAAGATAAATAGATTGCCAATGAGTTATTTTGATAAAACTACAAATGGTGAAGTATTATCTAGATTCACGAATGATATAGATACTTTAGCACAAAGTTTAAATCAAAGTTTAACTCAGATAATAACAGCAGTAACAACTTTAGTTGGTGTATTTATAATGATGGTTACAATAAGTGGGATTATGACAGTTGCCGCACTTGTAATTATACCAATTGGAATGTTTGTTATATCAATGATAATAAAAAGATCTCAAAAATTCTTTGCTCAACAACAAGAATTTTTAGGAAATGTAAATGGTCAAGTTGAAGAGCTATATGGTGGTCACTTAGTTGTTCAAGCATTCAATGGTCAAGAGGATGCTATTGAAAAATTTGATAAAACTAACGAAAAATTATATAAATCAGCTTGGAAATCACAATTCTTATCAGGTTTAATGCAACCTTTAATGAGTTTTGTTGGCAACTTAGGATATGTTTTAATATCTATCTTAGGAGGATTTTTAGTAATTAAAAATTCTATAGAAGTTGGTGATATACAATCTTTCATACAATATGTAAGACAATTTAATCAGCCATTAAATCAAATTGCTCAAATATCAAACCAATTACAATCAACAGCTGCATCTGCTGAAAGAATATTTGAATTCTTAGCAGAAGAAGAGGAACCAGTTACAGAAAATAATTCTGTTAAAGTTAATAGACATGATGGGGAAGTTATATTCGATCATGTTAGATTTGGATATGATGAAAATAAAGTAATAATAAAAGACTTTAATGCAAAAGTTAAACCAGGACAAAAGATAGCTATAGTAGGGCCAACAGGTGCTGGTAAAACTACAATAATAAAATTACTTATGAGATTCTATGATGTAAACAGTGGTGCAATATATGTAGACGGAAAAAATATAAAAGACTACAACAGACAGGAACTTAGAACTCATTTTGGTATGGTTTTACAAGATACATGGTTGTTTAGTGGGTCTATAAAAGACAATATAAAATACGGAAGATTAGATGCTACAGATGAACAAGTAAAAGAAGCAGCTAAAGCAGCACACGTAGATCACTTTATAAAAACTCTACCATCTGGATATGATATGGTATTAAATGAAGAAGCAAGCAATGTTTCACAAGGTCAGAAACAGTTACTTACTATAGCTCGTGCAATACTTGCAGATCCAGAAATACTAATATTAGATGAGGCTACAAGTTCAGTTGATACAAGAACAGAAGTATTAATTCAAAAGGCTATGGATAATCTAATGGAAAATAGAACAAGTTTCATAATAGCACATAGGTTATCTACAATAAGAAATGCTGATTTAATATTAGTTATGAATGAGGGAGATATAATAGAACAAGGAACACATGAAGAGTTATTAGCTCAAAATGGATTCTATACTAACTTATATAACTCTCAATTTGAAAATGATGAAGAAGAAGATCAAGCAGTATAAATATAACTGATGAGTAAAGGGGAGATTGCCTAATTGGCGATTATCCCCTTTGTTTTTGTTACAATACTTATGAAATAATATAAAGGAGGATATATGAGAATTTTAATAGATGCAGACGGATGCCCAGTAGTAAATGAAAGTATAGGTGTAGCAAAAAAATTCAATTTAGAATCTATAATATTTTGTGATACTGCTCACTACTTTAACGAAGAAAATGTAAAGGTAGTAGTTGTATCTAAAGGAGTAGATGCAGTTGATTTTGCTATTTTAAACGATATACAAAGGGGAGACATAGTAATAACTCAGGATTATGGACTGGCATCTTTAGTGCTTAGTAGAAATTCATATGCTATAAATCAAAGCGGGATGGTTTATACGGATGAAAATATAGATGGATTATTATTTTCAAGATATATATTTAAAAAGATGAGAAATAGCAAAGTTAGGTTAAAAGGACCTAAAAAAAAATATAAATCCCAAAAGGTTATTTTTAAACAGAATCTTGAAAAATTAATTTTAGAAAAAATAAAAAAGTAATAATTTTAAACTATTTTTATTAATAAAATATACTTGTAAAACTAACATAGTTACTGCTATTATTAGTATAGAATTTGATAATCAATGTTAAATTAAAATATTAATGGGAGAAATTTGTATGGAAAAAAAACTTAAAGATATCGATAGTATAATATTTGACTTGGATGGAACACTGTGGGACTCAAGAAGAGAAGTGGCAGAGTCTTGGAGTGAAGTAATAAAAAAATACAACTATGAAAGACAGGAAGTTACTTTCCAAGAGATAAATGATTTAATGGGGAAAACTATAGATGAAATAGAAGATATATTATTTCCTGAACTAGATAAAGAAAAAAGGACAGAAATTTTAGCTGAGTGTTGTGAAAAAGAAAATGCATACTTAGCTAAACACGGAGCAAGATTATTTGATAACTTAGAAGATACTCTGTATAAACTTTCTAAAAAATATAGATTATTTATAGTGAGTAACTGCCAAACGGGATATATTGAAGCATTTTTAGATTATTATAATTTGGATGAATATTTTGAAGATTATGAATGTCCTAAAAATCCTGAAACAGTTAAAGCTGACAATATTAAACTAATATCAAATAGAAATAAACTAATAAATCCAGTTTATGTAGGGGATACTCAAGGGGATGCAAATGCAACAAAAGAAGCAGGTTTAGAATTTATATTTGCTAGTTATGGATTCGGTAATGTAGAAGAATATCAATATAAAATAGAAAAAATAGAAGATTTACTTGATTTATAAAAATCTAGATTTTAAATAAAAAACTCCTAGTTAGTTTAAATAAAATTTTACTAACAGGAGTTTTTATTTATATAAAATACTATTTATCTAGTTCAACTATTCTTCTTGGAATTTCGTATTTTATATCACTTTCAATTTTTTCAAGTGTTTTAGAGTTTTTTGGGTCTACAAACATACAAGTATATCCATCATTTCCGATTCTACCAGTTCTACCAATTCTGTGTATATAATCTTCGCTTGTCTCAGGGATATCATAGTTATAAATATGTGTAATACCTGTAATGTCTAAGCCTCTAGATGCAACATCAGTAGCAATTAAGTATTGTAAATCTGCTTTTCTAAAAGATTTTATAATTCTTTCACGTTTTGCTTGTGGAATATCACTATGTAGTTTTTCACAATTATACCCTTTTACAGCTAGTGCTTCATCTAATGCATCAACTCTTCTTTTTGTTCTACAGAATATTATCGCCATAAATGGATTATCTTCGTCTAAAACTTTGCATAAAGCTTCTTGTTTATGTCTATCAGTAGTTTCAACAACTTCTTGTTTAATAGTTTCTAAAGTTATTTCTTTGGACTTTATAGTTACTTCAACAGGGTCTTTCATATATCTATAAGCTAGTTTCTTAACTTGTGAATCAAGTGTTGCAGAGAAACAAAGTGTTTGACGTTTTTTATTAGTTTCTTTTATAATTGCCTCGATTTCATTTTTGAATCCCATAAGTATCATTTGATCAGCTTCATCAAGTACAAGCGTATTTAATTTGCTTAAATCAATTGATTTTCTGTCTAAATGGTCTAAAAGACGTCCAGGGGTAGCAATAACTAATTGTATATTTCTTTTTAATTTGTTAAGTTGTGATTTTATATCTTTTCCGCCATAAGCAGCTAATATATTTATATTTTTATCTTTGTTTAATTTTTCTGCTTCATTGTATATTTGTATAGCCAGCTCTCTTGTAGGAGCTAAAATAAGAGCTTGTATATTTTCATTTTTAGCAGATATAGAATCAAAAACAGGTATTAAGAAGGCAAGAGTTTTTCCTGTACCAGTTTGAGATTGAGCAAGTATATCTTTGTTATTTTTTATAAGAAGTATACTTTCTTCCTGAATAGGGGTTGGTGTTTTTATACCATTTTTCTTCAGAGTATCTATTAATTCATCGCTTATTTTTAAATCTTTAAAATTCATAATCGTACCTCTCTCAAATAAATTTACCTTAACAATAATAACATAATAACTTGTTAAATTATATATATTATAACCATATAACCTTAAAAATTAGGATAGTATTTGTAAACTAATAAAAAATTAATATAAACATGAATTTATAAATACTAAATTTGAAAAGTAGCTAATCTAAACTTTTTGATAATATGATAATGTTTAACGCCTTGAAAATACTAGGTTTTATCTAAATACATAAAAAAACATAATAAAAAACAAAAAAATCATTGAAAAAAATAAAAAAATTTTGTATAATTTTAAGTTTACAAAAGTGAGGTATACATATCGGATTTTATTAGATATAATATAAATATAGATAATTAGAAAAGCAAAATATCTAGTTGAAATAACACTAGATTACAAAATGAAATTTAACACTTTTAATAATTTTTCTAATCTAATTTATTACAATAAATAAAAATAAATTTCCTCGTTGTAAGGAGAAAGGCGGTAACAAAATGAGTAGTCGGCAGACAGTAGAAAAGATAGGATTTATATTATTGGGAACAACAATACTATCTTTTGGATTTTATAATTTTTACTTTTTAAATCATATTACAGAAGGTGGTGTATTAGGATTTTTATTACTTTTAAAAAATCTATTTGGAATACATCCATCAATGGCAAGTATAATAATTGATTTTAGTTTATTATTAATTGGATATAAGATTTTTGGAAAAGAGTTTTTCTTATATTCATTATTCGCATCTTTTGCATTTTCAATAACATATGGTATGTTTGAAAACATCGGTCCAATTTTACCTTCAATAAACAATAGCTTAATAAATGCAATATTAGGTGGTATTTTTGTTGGAATTGGATGTGGAATAATAGTTAACACAGGTTGCTCATCTGGAGGCGATGATGCTTTAGCATTAGTAATTGCAAAGAAGACATCTTTAAGCATGACAAAAGTTTATATTTTAATGGATGGAGTAATACTTTTATTATCTCTAAGCTATCTACCAGCAGACGCTATTTTCTATTCAATGATTGCATCTACTCTTAGTGGAAAAATAATCGATCTATTTTTGGCACACACAAAAGGTTCTTTACGACTTATTACAGCATAGATTGTCTTAAAAATTTAATATTAAAATAAAAAACACCTATGCTATTTAGTGATAGGTGTTTTTTATATATTCCGAAAGAAACTAATTGAAACATAATAAATTTAATTTATAAGAAAAACATTTAAGTTTTAAGCATCACTAAAAAACAAAATATATATAAAGTAGACATAAAAAACAAAAAATATAAGAAAATGATTGAAATTTAAATGAAAATAACGAATGAATTTACCCCAAAATAACAAGGAGTTTTTATTAATTTAAAGAAATTATAGTTTATAAACTAATGAAAAGGGGATGTTGTTTATGGGTTTATTTAAAACAAAATCAGATGAAAATTGGAAAATAAATTATATTAAAGAATTTAATGAAATGAGAGCAGAATATGAAAAGAAAATACTTGCTAAACAAAATGAAATAGATGAGTTAAAAAAACAATTAGATGAACTAAAATCTTTTAGAAGTAATTTAAGACCTAAAGAAAAACAAATAAGAGATAGTGATATAGCATCTATAAAAGAACTTAGAACACAAGGCCTTAGCTATAGAGAAATTTCACAAGAAACTTGCTGGAGCAAGGCTACAGTTTGTAGAGTATTAAATGGTTTTTACGATTAGTATTTTGTTGTATACTCACGATTATAATATGCTATAATTAATAGATAGTATTATGAAGCGTGGGTGATAAAATTTGGATAAAAAAAGTATTAGTATAAGAGACAAGGAATATATATTAGATTGTTTTTTGATATTAGTTATTCTACAAATAGCAAGAATAATTATAAAAAATATATTATTAAGTGTACTTAATTTCACAGCTATAAACCTAAATATTGCAAATATAATATCGATTATGATTGTTGGTATAAGTGTTTTTCTTTTTTTAAGAGGAAGTAATTTATTTAATCCAGCAGGATATAGACTAACACAGATGGCTAATAGATATGATAATAAAAGAATAAGGATAATATTATTTGTTCTTATGATAATGAGTTTGATTTTAACAGTAGTGCTTAAAACAGACTATGTATTTTCTGAAATACTTATGGTATGTTTAGCTACAATAGCTATACCAGTTTATGAAGAGTTGTTATTTAGACAATATTTATGGAATTATGTAAATGGATTTGTAGAAAATCAAAAAACAACGTGGATTGTTATATCAATAATATCTGTTTTATTTATATTAGGATATTGGGATATGATAAGTCAAAACTTACAAGTTATAAGTAGTGATAAATTTGCAGTCGATGTAGTAACATCTAAAATGGGGCTAGGGATATTAATAGCAGCTGCAACAGGCTTTATGAAATATAAATATAAAGATATATATTTATGTATATTTGTACATATTATAGTAAGTTGTATTTTTCTTTAAAAAATAATGTTTATAGTAGGTTCTTAGAAATATATCTAGGAACCTTTTTAATATTTAACATATCATTAAAAATAAAAAAATAGGAAATAAGATAATGATTGGAAATAACTTAAAAAATTTATAGAAATTATAATTTTTTTAAAAATAGAAAGACATTTTAGGGAAATAATATAAAATAATAAATAAATAAAAGATGAAAATAAAAAATAAATTAATTTTATATATATAAAA
>CAMEPL010000065.1 GCA_945931665.1 uncultured Clostridium sp.
TCTCTAATTTTCATTTTAAAAAATCTTTATCTTTCATTATTAGTATTATTTTTAAATATAATACAACTATAATATATCATTTTAATTATATTTTATAGTCTTAGTATATTATTTACAAAAAATATAATATAATATAAGAAAGCATAATTAGGGGTGTGATCTTTATGAAAAATACAGCAGCCTTTTTTGATATCGACGGTACAATCTATAGAGATTCTCTTATGGTTGAACATTTCAAAAAATTGATTAAATATGAAGTGGTCGATGAAAAAGCGTGGGTCGACAATACAAGAGACATTTTTATGACTTGGGATAGAAGACAAGGAAATTATGATGATTATCTTCTAAATCTATGTGATTTATATGTTAAATCTCTAATGGGATTAGACAAATCAGCAATAGATTTTGCAACAGACCAGGTAATAAAATTAAAAGCTGAAAGAGTTTATACTTATACTCGTTCTAGAATTAAGTGGCATTTATCGCAGGGTCATAAAGTCATATTTATCTCAGGTAGCCCTGATTTTCTAGTAAAAAAAATGGCCGAAAAATATAATGTTACAGATTATCGAGGTAGTATATATGTATTTAAAGATAATGCATTTACTGGCGAAGTTATCCCTATGTGGGACTCTGTAAGCAAGAATAAAGCTATTGATGAACTTGTTGAAAAGTATAACTTAGACTTAAAACAGTCATATGCTTATGGGGACACAAACGGGGATATAAATATGTTAAGACGAGTTGGTAACCCAATTGCCATAAATCCTACAAAAGAGCTTTTACTTCACATTAATCAAGATGAGACTTTAGCTAAAATTACTAAAATTATAGTAGAAAGAAAAGATATAATATACTCTCTTGATCCAAGTGTAAAATTATATGAAAATGATTTATAAAATTTAATCGAGGAGAATTAATTATGAAAAAAATATTTAATATTATAGAAATACTTAGCGACTTAAAGGACCTAGAAAAGAAAATCTATCTAGATTCTCCAGAAGTATTTGTTGATTTTGCAGACAGAATTTCTGAAAATAATTTAGATGAAATGGTTCTTTTCTTTGCAACGAAATATGACTATCTTTCAATAGTTAAATTTATTTTAGATAACGATATAATCGACTTGAACAATCCTTCTAAAAATCAACAATATGCCACTATAAAAGAACATATTTTAGCAGCGGCAGTACAGTTTAATTCAAAAGATATTTATGATTATATATTATCTTTCGATAGTAGTTATAAAAATAAGGAACAAAGTAGTCCAGAAGATGAATTAGAAACTTTCCTAAAAACTATGGGTGAAAAATTATCTGATTTATGTGGGCAAGTTGACTTAGGTGGAGCTTATTATGGTGATGAAAAAGAACAAGCAATGCAAGAAGAAAAGCCACAACCTGCTCCTGATAAAACAGATTCAGTTGAAAAGGTTGAAAAAGAAGATACAAATATTGAAGTAGATGATTCACAAGAATCAGCTTCAACTAATGGTTACGAGCCTAAATTTATATGCCCTAACTGTAGTTGTAATATATTTGAATCTGGTTACTCAACTGTAGAAAAAGTAAATTATAAATATTCTAAAGATGGTAAAGGATTAATAATCACATCTAAAGAACAAGAAAATGTAGTGAACTGTTTAAAATGTGGATATACTATAGAACAATTAAATCCTGCATTTTTAGAAAATATATGTACTGTTCAAAACTGTAAGAAATGTGGTAAAGACCTTACTTCTACCGGTATAGTTACAAAAATGAAAACTGAGTATGACAATGAATCAAATAGTTTCATAACTTCAAAGAAAAGTTTCCACTGTGCAGAATGTGATACTGAATTAACTGATTATCAAGTTAACTACTTTAAATTATAAGAAATATATTATTCAAATAAAACATATAATTAAAACAACTTTTTATATGAAACTGTGAGTTAAATAATATAGTTTAATCTCACAGTTTTTTATCGCCTTATTTCATTACCATAATTTTACATTCAAACTCTTTTTGTGCTAAAATATAAGTAATTCCATACTGTCCAAGTATGAATTTTATATTTTATTTTAAAAGGAGAAGTTTTATGAATATAAGGAATTTAATCGATAAACTAGCAGATACACATATATTAACTAAAGAAGAATTAGTTTATATAATAAAAAATATAAATGAAGAAGATAGAAAATATCTACATAAAAAAGCTTCCTGTCTAAGAGATAAATACTACGGCAAAAAAATTTATTTAAGAGCTCTAATCGAGTTCACAAATTACTGCAAAAATGATTGTTATTATTGTGGAATTAGAAAATCAAATAAAAATGCTGATAGATATAGACTTTCTCTAGATGAAATTATGCAATGTGTTGATATTGGACACACCCTTGGATATAATACTTATGTTTTACAAGGTGGTGAGGACCCATATTTCAATGATGATAGAATCGTTGAAATTGTAAAATCAATAAAAGCAAAATATCCAGATTGTGCAGTTACCCTATCTATAGGTGAAAAAAGCTATGAATCCTATAAAAAATATTATGATGCTGGTGCTGATAGATACTTACTTAGGCATGAAACTGCAAATGAAGAACATTATAAAAAATTACATCCAGAATGCATGGATTTATCAAACAGAATCCAATGCCTAAGAAACTTAAAGGAAATTGGATATCAAATAGGTGCTGGATTTATGGTTCATTCACCTTATCAAACACCAGAAATTTTAGCCGAGGATTTGCTATTTTTAAAAGAATTAGATCCACATATGGTTGGAATAGGTCCTTTTATTCCACACCATGATACAAAATTTAAAGATGAACCTGCAGGAACTGTTGAAGAAACTACTCTTATGTTATCACTAATTCGATTACTTCTTCCTACTTGCTTGTTACCGGCAACTACAGCATTGGGAACAATAGATCCAGTAGGTCGTGAAAAAGGATTTGATGCTGGTGCAAATGTAGCCATGCCAAACTTATCACCTACTTCTTCTAGAAAAAAATATGAACTTTATGATAATAAAATATGTACCGGCGACGAAGCAGCAGAGTGTCGTCACTGTATTGAAAATAGAATAAATATAGCAGGATATGTATTAGACATGTCTCGTGGAGACAATATAAATTGGGCAAGAAAATAATACAATTAAAATAATATGGCAAGCCTTTCACAAGACTTGCCATATTTAGCTTATACTCTATGTATTAAGAGTTATTTTTATGTCAATTTATTCAAATAAAGTTGTTGATAAATATCTTTCACCTGTATCTGGTAATAAAACAACTATATTTTTACCTTTGTTTTCAGGTCTTTTAGCTAACTCTGTTGCTGCATGAATTGATGCACCTGATGATATACCAACTAATAAACCTTCTGATTTTGCTACTGCTCTTGATGCATTAAAAGCATCTTCATTTTCAACAGGAATTATTTCATCTACTATGTCTAAATCTAAAACTTTTGGTACGAATCCTGCACCTATACCCTGAATTTTATGAGGTCCTGGTTTTTTACCAGAAAGTACGGCTGATGAGGCAGGTTCTACTGCAACTATTTTTGCATTTGGATTTTGAGATTTTATATATTTTCCTATACCAGTAACTGTACCACCAGTACCTACACCTGCTACAAATATATCTACTTTGCCATCAGTATCTCTCCAAATTTCTGGACCAGTAGTTTCAAAATGTATTTTAGGGTTAGCTTCATTTTCAAATTGTTGTGGAATAAATGCATTTCCATACTCCTCTTTTAATGATTCAGCTTTTGCAATAGCTCCCTTCATACCTTCTGCTCCTGGTGTTAATACTACTTCTGCTCCTAATGCAGAAACTATTCTTCTTCTTTCTATACTCATTGTTTCTGGCATAGTAAGGATTAAGTGTAGTCCTTTTGTTGCAGTAACAAATGCTAATCCTATGCCAGTGTTACCACTAGTAGGTTCTATTATTACTGTATCTTTATTTATTTTTCCTTCTTTAATAGCAGTTTCTATCATTGCATTTGCAACTCTATCTTTTACACTTCCAAGTGGATTAAAGTATTCAAGTTTTACTATTAAATTTGCTTCTAATTTATTTTCATCTCTATAAGTTCCAAGTTCAAGCAAAGGCGTATTTCCTATTAAATCAGTTAATTTTTTAGCTATTTTAGACATTTTATTTTCCCCCTAAAGATATTCAATCTTTTATATATAAATCTACTATTCTATTTAACAGCTTTAAATGCTTCTTCTAAATCTTGTATAATATCATCAATATGTTCTGTACCTATTGATAGACGTATTGTATTTGGTTTTATGCCACAAGCTAATAATTCTTCTTCACTTAATTGAGCATGTGTTGTAGATGCTGGATGTATTACTAGTGATTTAACATCTGCTACGTTAGCAAGTAATGAGAATAATTCAAGGTTGTCTATAAAGTCTTTTGCTGTTTGAGCATCTCCTTTGATTTCAAAAGTAAATATTGAACCTGCACCATTTTGGAAGTATTTCTTATATAATTTTTGTTGTTCTGGATCATCTGTTACAGATGGATGGTGAACTTTTTCAACTTGTGGATGATTATTTAAATATTCAACAACTTTTAATGCATTTTCTACATGTCTTTCAACTCTTAATGATAGTGTTTCTAATCCTTGCAATAATAAGAATGCACTAAATGGTGAAATTGTAGCCCCTGTATCCCTAAGTAATATTGCTCTTATTTTTGTTACGAAAGCTGCTGGTCCAGCTGCTTTTGTAAAGCTTACTCCATGATAACTTGGATTTGGGTCAACTAAACTTGGGAATTTGCCTGATGCCTCCCAGTCAAATTTTCCTCCATCTACTATTACTCCACCAATTGTTGTTCCATGACCTCCTATAAACTTAGTTGCTGAGTGAACAACTATATCTGCTCCATATTCTATTGGTCTTATTAAATAAGGTGTTCCAAAAGTATTGTCTACTACTAGTGGCAATTTGTGGTCATGTGCTATTTTTGCTATTGCTTCTATATCAACTACATCTGAATTTGGATTTCCTAATGTTTCTATAAATACCGCTTTAGTATTTTCTTGTATTGCATTTTCTATAGCTTTTAAATCTGTTGGATTAACAAAGGTTGTCTTCACTCCGTATTTTGGGAATGTATGTGCTAAGTAGTTATATGTTCCACCATAGATGTTGTTAGCTGCTACTATATGGTCCCCATTTTCAGCTAAGTTTTGGAATGTATAAGATAGCGCTGCTGCCCCTGAAGCTACAGCTAAAGCTGCTACCCCACCTTCAAGTGCTGCTATTCTTTGTTCAAATACATCTTCTGTTGGATTTGTTAATCTTCCATATATGTTACCTGCATCGCTTAATTCAAATCTTGCAACTGCGTGGTCACAATTTTTAAACACATATGAAGATGTTTGATATATTGGTACTGCTCTTGCATCTGTTACTGGATCTGGTGTTTCTTGTCCTACATGAAGCTGTAATGTTTCAAATTTTAAATTTCTATCTTTTCTACTTATTTTATTTGCCATTTTTGTTATCCCCCTGTATATAAATATTATTTCAATCTTGCATTTCCAATTCCTACCTTTTTGGTATACTTTAATATTAGTCCTTATTTCCTACTATGTTAATATGAATTATGGTATTTTTTTACATTTAAATTTTACCTAAAAAAAACCACCTAAAATATTCATTATTTTAAGTGGTTTCGTATATTTCTTAAATAATATAATTGCTATTTTTATTTATTTGCCATTGTACCAAATCTTCAAGAGTTACATTATCTACAACATCACTTATAGCTTTATCTAGCTTTTTCCACAACTCTAATGTTGCACATTGTGATTGTCTACTACATTGGTTTATATCATCATCTAAACATAGTACTGGGCTTAAACTTCCCTCTGTTAATCTTAAAATCATCCCAACTGTGTATTCTCTTGGAGATCTTGCAAGCCTATGTCCACCTTGAGGTCCTCTTACACTTTTTATGTATCCCGCTCTATTTAGTATTGATATTATTTGTTCTAAATATTTCTCAGAAATTTCTTGTCTTTTAGCAATGTCTTTTATTCTTATGCACTTGCCTTGATCATGTATAGCTAAGTCAATCATAAGACGCAATGCATATCTTCCCTTTGTTGAAATCTTCAAATTACCCATCTCCTTAAAAAAATATTTCACCCTTTAATATAATAAATTTTATAATTTCGTATATTATTATTTAGTATAACATATTTTTTTAACAAACAAAAAGGACCCTATATATTTTTTGGAGGGGTCCTATTTGTTAGGTTTGGTATATTATTTTTTTGCTCTAAAGCTATAGATAATTTCAGTATCAATAATAAAATAATTATATAATTATATTACTTATTTTACATATTTTTATATTCTATTTATCTAGATATCGTTTAATATATCAATATCCTTTTTATGCTAGTTTAATTTGATTAACTCGCTATTTTCAACTATAATTATACCGTCAAGGTAATTTTATTTCTATCAGTATCTTAACGAAAAAATATCAATATATTAACATATAAGGGGTGAATTTTATGCGTCCTAATAAAATGGTCTTAAACGACAATTTAGAAGATATTAGTATCGAAAAAATGTATTCATTCCCATTTGAAGTTAGCTTTAGTGAAATTAAAAATTTTTCTAAAGGTTATGTTAAACTTCATTGGCATGATGAAATCCAAATCTCAATTGTAACTAAGGGGTCTATCGAGTTTATAGTTGGAGAAAAATCATATATTTTAAAAAGTGGTCAGGCAATTTTTATAAATACTCAAAGAATCCATATGGCTAAAAGTATTGGTGATGAAGATTGCATCTATCATTCTGTAATATTTAATCCTAAATTATTAAAAACTTTCCCTGGAAGCATAATTGAGCAAAAATACATTGATCCCGTTCTTACATCAGAAAACTTAAATTCAATTGTAATTTATGGAGATAGTGGGTGGGAGAAAGATACTTTAAAATTTGTTACAGATATAATAACATCAGATATCTCAAAAAAAAGAGGATATGAGTTAGAAATTTATATTAATTTAATGAAGTTTTGGCTTTTAATAGTATTAAATGAAAATGACATATTTGCAAAAAAAACAGAACCTAAGCCAATAAATGAAGAAAGAGTTAAAGATGTTCTATCTTTTATTCATAAAAATTATAGTAATAAAATAACACTACAAGACATCGCAGATTCAGTATATGTAAGTAAAGGTGAGTGTTGTAGATTTTTCAAAAAATCACTAAAGATGTCACCTTATGATTATTTAATTAATTATAGAATTAATGAAAGTATGAAATTATTAAAAAACACTAACTATTCTATAATAGATATTGCTGAAAATGTTGGATTTAATAATGTGAGCCATTATATACAACTATTTAAAAAGAAAACTGGACAAACACCTCACGAATATAGAAATTCATAAAATTAAAATATATAAAAAGAGATATCTATCGTAAATTATCAAGTTAAAATACGATTAATATCTCTTTATAAATCTATTTTTCAAAAATATTTTTTAATTTTTTATTGTAATAATCAATAAACAAAGAATATACATAGTCATATATTAAAAATACTACCTCAAATAATAAAACAAGATACCACTTTGCAGGTACATATACAAATTGTTTTGCAATAAAATATAATACTACTAAAGCAATATTTGCATATACTAACTTTAGTATGTATTCTACAACAATCGGTCTGTCTTGCTCTATTAAAAATTTAACTAAACCATATATTCCAAATGTAAGTGTGTATATAGCCCAGTGAATTTTATTTGCCATCGCTATAAAACTAAGTATTACAGATGCTAGATAAAATACTATCCCTGTTTTTGGCCCCCAATTCATAATAACAATTGCAATTGGAAGGGATGCTAAACCCAACAGAAAAATAGTATTTGCTTGGAACAAGTTGACCATTAAAAATATTGTAACATCTACTGCTAAAAGCATTCCTGTATATGCAATTTTTCTGCCCATTTAATCTATCCTCCCTTATATCTAAGTAAAGTTTACTATTAATTATTTTAGCAACAACTTATAAAGTCTCCTCCACAACATTCACAACATTGATCTGCACACCATAATTGGCATAATGTATCACAACAATCATCGCCACAACAACAGCAACAACAACCATTTGAATCATTTCTCTTTCTTCTGTTGTAGTTATATGAGTTATTATTATAGTCATTTCTATATTGGTTATATTGATTAAAAGCGTGACTATATTCTTCATTTGTCGGCTCCATAGTAGCAGCTGTTTTTATATATTCTTCTCCTTCATCATAATATCCAATATTCATAGCTGACAATCCAGTTAGGTAATACCATTCACTACACTTATCATTTATTTTTTGAAGTAAATCATATGCTTTTTGGAATTCTTTTTTATTCATTAAAGCTCTTATATTTCCAAATTGACCTTGGTATACATTACTGTACATTTGCTTCACACCCTTCCTCTAGTATATTTTTATATCTTAAGTAGACTCCGGAATATATTATGTTGTCTATTATAGCTTTATTAAATTCAAGATTTAATTCTTCTATATTTTTAGCAACTATCCCTAAAGACATACTTATTAGCCTATCTACTTTATTTTTTAATTCTTCTTTTTTATCTATATAGTCTATAAATGGATTATATCTTTTGTTTTTATAATCATCTTCTAAATCCTCATATGCATCTAATATATAGATATACTTTCCTAGGTTAAATCCTATATTTCTTAAAGTTTGTTCATACTTATCTTTTTTAAATACAAATATCTCCCCCATTAAGTTTCCAAATGTATTTGAAACTCTATCTATGCTTTTTGATTTTTCATTTTCTAATTGTCTTAAATTTATAAGTTGTTGCTTGATATATTCTGCCTTTTGAGGATATTTTTCATATGCTGATTTTAACTTTCCTTTATAAAAAGCATATGCTAATTTATCCTTTATTCTATTTTCATCATATAAATTATCTTCTAATTTGTAATATGATAATAATATATTCATACTCGCTGCATATTCTGTAATTTCATTTACTATACGCATTTTTTTCTTTAATGGATTTGCAATACATCTTTCTTCTGTAACTTTTGATTCTATTTTATAAAGAGCGGTTAAAATTACTATCAAAAATGTTATATCGTAATTTAATGATAATCTCGAGATTTCGCCATGATTTTCTTTTAAATATTTACATAAACCACAGTAATATCCCTTATAATAATCATATTCTCTAAATGTCAAATCCATCTTATTTATTCTTATGTAGCCAAACATAGTTCTTCCTTTCTTTGACATTTTAACTTTTTAATATTAGTATATCACTTTCATATAGTTTTAATTTATTACAATATATTAAGAAATCTAGGTTTATGATTGCTTATTTATTTTGATTTTATACTATAATTTATAATATAAAACTTTATGATTTCTAATAAAAGTAGGTGATTACTATGACTTTACAACAATTAAAATACGTATTGGCTGTAGCTGATAAAGGTTCTATCAATGAGGCAGCTAAAAGTTTATTTATTTCCCAGCCAAGCTTGTCAAATGCTATAAAGGAACTTGAACAGGAGTTACATATTACTATTTTTGTGCGAACTAACAGAGGTATGACACTTACGAATGATGGCTACGAATTTATTGGATATGCCAGACAAGTCATCCAACAATATGAGATATTGGAGGAAAAATATATTGAAGATAAATATGCCAAACAACACTTCTGTGTATCTACTCAACATTATGGCTTTGCTGCAAATGCCTTTATATCATTAATACAGCAATATGGTGGTGATAAATATGAATTCTCAATTAAAGAAACCAAGACTTTTGAAATTATTGAGGATGTTAAAAATCTACGCAGCGAAATTGGCATTATATATTTGAGTAATTACAACAAAAGTGTACTGCAAAAGATTATACGTGAAAGTAATCTTAAATTTTTATCTTTAATAAAAGCTAAACCTCATATATTTATAAGTGAAAATCATCCACTTGCAAATAAAAAATTAGTATCATTAGATGATTTAGATGAATATCCTTACCTATCATTTGAACAAGGTACATATAATTCATTTTACTTTTCAGAAGAAATATTAAGCACTCGTAGTGTAAAAAAGAGTATAAAGATTAGCGATAGAGCTGCAATATTTGATTTTATGGTTGGTCTTAATGGATATACAATCTCATCAGGTATGTATCCTGCTTATTTTTTAAATGGGCGAAAAATTATCTCTATTCCACTTGATGTAGATGAAGTTATAAATATCGGTGTAATATATCATAAAGACATAACCTTATCTAATCTCGGGCAATTATATTTGCAAATGTTAAAAGACCTTTTATATAAATAGCTAAATTTAAAAAAATTATTTTTTATAAAAAACTTATATTATAAATCGCAATTAAAATTCCTATTTTTTTATCACTTTATTAAAAATAATTATTTTTCTTAAATCTTTTACCTTTTGAATTTCTTATTTTTTTAGCTATAGCTTCAAACTATATCAAGTTATATTTTTTTAGTTATACTAATATCCCCCTATATCAAATTACAATTATATTAAGAAGTATATTTAATTTACAAGTATTTTATCAAGTTTAGTTTTAGTACTTTTTATAGAATAAATATTCATATTAAAAAATAAGGGGGCTTTAATGATGAATAAGAAAAATGGATTTGCAACTACATCAATTCATGCAGGACATCATAAAAACGCTGCTGGTGCTTTATCATTACCAATCTACCAAACTTCAACATTCGTATTTGATAGTGCTGAACAAGGTGGTAGAA
Organism: uncultured Clostridium sp.; assembly: GCA_945931665.1. Classification (GTDB taxonomy): domain Bacteria; phylum Bacillota; class Clostridia; order Peptostreptococcales; family Peptostreptococcaceae; genus Intestinibacter. The sequence goes on from CAMEPL010000065.1 coordinate 10,817, forward strand.
GATTCGCAGGAGAAGAAGAAGGATACATATATTCAAGATTGGGAAACCCAACTAATACATCTTTAGAAGAAAAAGTTGCCGCTTTAGAAGGTGGTGAAGCTTGTGCTTCTGCTTCATCTGGTATGGGTGCTATCGCTGCTACATTATGGACAGCATTAAAAGCAGGAGATCACGTTCTTGCTTGTGATACTCTTTATGGTTGTACTCAATCACTTATGAGTAGTGGATTAACTAAATTTGGTATTGAAGTAGATTTTGTTGATTTATCTAATTTAGATTTAGTTAGAGAAAAAATGAAAGATAATACTAAAGTAGTTTACCTAGAAACACCTGCTAATCCAACTTTAAAAATTTGTGATATCGAAGGAATTTCTAAGATTGCTCATGAAAAAGAAGGTACAATAGTTGTAGTAGATAATACTTTCTGCTCTCCATATATACAAAGACCACTTGAATTAGGTGCTGATGTTGTTGTTCACTCTGCTACTAAATATATAAATGGTCATGGCGATGTTATCGCTGGTTTAGTAGTTGGTAGCAAAGAATTTATAACTGCTGTAAAAATGGAAGGTATAAAAGATTTTACAGGTTCTGTACTTAGTCCTAATGATGCATTCTTAATAGCTAGAGGTCTTAAAACACTTCCAATAAGAATGGAAAAACACTGTGAAAACGCAATGAAAGTAGCAGAATTCTTACAAGGTCATCCTGCTATTGAATCTATACTTTATCCTGGATTGAAAGACTTCCCACAATATGATTTAGCTAAAAAACAAATGTCACTTCCAGGTGCAATGCTTTCATTCGAAGTTAAGGGTGGAATTGAAGCTGGTGCTAAATTGATGAATAGTTTAAATCTTTGTACATTAGCTGTTAGTTTAGGTGATGCAGAAACATTAATCGAACATCCTGCATCAATGACTCATTCTCCTTGTACACCAGAAGAAAGAGCTGCTGCAAATATTACTGATGGTTTAGTAAGACTTTCTGTTGGACTTGAAGATGCTGATGATATAATCGCTGATTTAAAACAAGCATTAGATAAATTAGTATAATACTATATTCCCTTGTAAGTAATATTTTTATATAAGAAGGTCATGAAATTTAACTATATCCTAAATTTCATGACCTTCTATTCAATTACAATAATATTTTATAGAAAACTGTTATAGTTAATATTATTTAACTATAACAGTTTTTTTGCCTAATATAAATAAAATTACTAATGATATTCCCAAGAGCAAGAATCCTAAAATAAAGTAATTCTTTGAATAAGTAACATCAGAACCTGCAATATCAACTATTCCTTGAAAAATACTTCCGAAGGTAAATGTTGCAATCGCAGCATTGTATAAGTTATATGCAACCCTGTTATATATATTAAGAAAAATTAAAATCGTATAAAATACTACTCCTCCAATTAAGCTATACATAAACGCATATTGCATATAAATCGATGAAACATTATGACTAAACAATGAATAGATATAATTGAATAATATACAGAATAGCGTTGTTCCTATATAAAATATTATAGTTTTTATATATATCTTTTTAATATCCAATGTAGACAATATCACTTACCTCTCTTTCTTCAATACTTCTTCCTGATGTAGGTTTATTTATAACTTGACCATTAAACCACATAGTTGAAGATCCTCCACCATCCAAGTTATATGCTATTTCACAGCCATAATCTTTCATTAAAGTAGCAAGCTGATAAAGAGATAATCCTTCACTTTCACTAGTTCTTCCATCAGAAACTACTAGCACATAATGATTTTTATCAATACAACCAATTGCTGTTCTTGGATTACTTGATTTTGACATACTTACTTCTGTATTTTCATCTACTGTTATTTGTCTATCTTCTATTAGCCCTGGTCCAAACGAAAGAACCTGTGTAGCAGATTTATTCATTAGTTCATTTGCATCAATATCTGATTCATCAACTATTTCAAAACTTCCATCTGAATATATTACTAAATCTTGATTATTATCCCCACTTTTAGTGTCTCTATATAGTGTTGAATTTCTAATAACATAGCCACTATTTCTAAAACCATAGTAATCTCCATTTATCGCTAAAATAGCATTATTAGAAGTTGCTATATCTGAAGTTCTCTCTTTTATATTTTTACCATAAGAATTTTTTGCTAGTGCAGTTTTTAAATAACTACTATCATTTACTTGAACATCTGCAATATAAACCATTGTATTCTCATATTCTTTCGTGATTATATTTATACTTATATTTTCATCTTCATAACTAGTATCTGTTATTTTTGCATCTTCACTTGAATTACTATTTTGTTTGGTTTCACCACTATCCTTGACTACTTCATATCGATTTTCTAAAACAAATGTATCTAAAAGATTATATGTAAACATCATCACCAAAAATATTGAGTATAAAATTGCAAATAAATATTTCCTTTTAAACATTATTTAGCCTCCTCTTTATCTCCATAAAAAATAAATTTTTTCTGTACCAAATAACTTACACAAAATAAAAATACTTCTACCATTATTTTTGCTATATAAGCATTTATAATCGTATTTGAAACTATAAAGTTCAAAATAGTTGTATTGATTAGCAATATAAAAGTTGCTAATATTAAATATTTGACAGACTCTTTCCATATGTTATTTTTACTTTCATATACATACTTTTTATTCATATTGAAGTTAAAAGAAGCACTTATAATCCTCGCAAAAATATTGCTAATTACTATATTTTGAGTAATTATATTTAACAAAGTATACATAAAATAATCTAGTAAAAAACTAATAAATGACGATATTGAAAATTTCAATATTTCTTTATATATCAATGCTGAGTCTCTTATTGTTCTAAAATGTGATGATTTATTGTTAGCTATGTAAACAGTTTTTATTGTAATCTCATTTATTTTAATATTATTTTTTGCTGCTTCTAACAATACATTTATTTCATACTCATATCTATCCCCTTTTATATTTAGTAGAAATGGAATCATATCAAAACTAAATGCACGCAATCCAGATTGTGTATCCCATATAGAAACTCCACTTACCAATTTAAATATATATCTTGTCACTGTATTCCCAAACTTACTTCTAAATGGTACATCCCCAGTAAAGCATCTGCTACCTATAACCATTATTTTATCTACAAGGAATAATTTCTTAGAGTTTAGTAAGCTTTTGCATACCTTTTTGACATCATTAGGTTTATGTTGACCATCCGCATCTACAGTAACAATACATTCTGTTTT
>CAMEPL010000066.1 GCA_945931665.1 uncultured Clostridium sp.
TATAATTAAGTTATTTATAAGATATTATTGATATAAATAATATATAAGTATATAAATTCAGGGGTGAAGGTATGAAAATAAAAATATTTAAAGATTTTATAGGTGATGGATTTGATACTGCTGAAATTGAAAACAAAGTAAATAATTTTATAAAAGATAAGAAAGTTATTGATATAAAGCCAGCTATGATTTATGACCATGAAATTGGAGAAGGATTTATAACTATAACTGTAATGTATGATGATATTAAAAAAAATAATGATGATTATAAGTTGTTGTAATTAATACATACAAGCAGGGTATAATTAAAATAATAGTTAAAAATAGAGAAACTAAGAGGAGAAATTATAATGAAAGTAATACAACAAGGAAATACTGTAATATTAGAAGATGTAAAACACTTTAACCCTAAACATATATTTGAATGTGGTCAATGTTTCAGATGGATTAAACAAGAAGACGACTCATACACAGGCGTGGCAATGGGTAAAATATTAAATGTTAAACAAGAAGGAAATAAAATCTATTTAGATAATACAACAAAAGAAGATTTCGATAATATATGGTTTGATTATTTCGATTTAGGAAGAGACTATGAAGAAATGATTAATACATTCAAAGTTATGGATGAACATTTAGAAAAAGCAACAGAATTCGGCGAAGGTATGAGATTATTACAACAAGACGGATGGGAAATGCTTATTTCTTTCATAATATCAGCAAATAACAGAATACCAATGATACAAAGAGCTATAAACAACTTATCAAGAAACTTTGGAACATATATAGGTGAATATAACGGAGAAAAATATTATGCATTCCCAACTCCACAACAATTAAGCAAACCTACTGTAGAAGAAATAAGAGCATGCTCAACTGGATTTAGAGATAAATATATTAAGTCAACTGCTCAAATTGTAAATGATGAAAATATAGATGTATTAGAATATAGAAAACTATCAACAGATGAGTGCTTAAAAGAACTTCTTAAATTTAATGGAGTAGGACCAAAGGTTGCGGATTGTATAGCTTTATTTGGTATGCAAAAATATGACACATTCCCAGTTGATGTTTGGGTAAAAAGAGTTATGCAAGAATTCTATGTTGATGAGGATTTAAGTTTAACTAAGATTAGAAAATTTGGTATAGAAAAATTCGGAGACTTAGCTGGATTTGCACAACAATATTTATTCTACTATGCAAGAGAATTTGGAATAGGAAGATAATTTTAATAAAGTAATAAAGGATAAATTAAAACAAAAAAGAATATATACAAAGTACGCAAAAAAATATATGAAAAAATTTACTGAAAGTCCATAAAAATTTGAAAAAAAATCCAATTATAGGTTGAAAAAATAACTAAAATGGTATAATATAATAATTGTTAGCACTCTTAATCAGAGAGTGATAATAAAGAGTAAGATTTAAATTCTATATACAAAGATTTTTTATATAAATAGGAGGAATGGGAAATGAAAATAAGACCATTAGCAGACAGAGTTGTAATTAAAAAATTTGAAGCTGAAGAAAAAACTGCAAGCGGTATAGTATTACCAACAGCAGCTAAAGAACAACCACAAATGGCTGAAGTTATAGAAGTAGGACCAGGTGGTATGGTAGATGGAAATGAAGTAAAAATGGAAGTTAAAGTTGGAGATAAAGTTATATTCTCTAAATATGCTGGAAATGAAGTGAAAGCAGATGGGGAAAATTACATAATATTAAGACAAAGCGATATATTAGCTATAGTAGAATTATAATATTATAAGTAGGAGGATGAATTAACATGCCAAAAGAAATTAAATTTGCAGAAGATACTAGAAGAGCTCTTGAAAGAGGAGTTAATAAATTAGCAGATACAGTTAAAGTTACACTAGGACCAAAAGGTAGAAACGTTATACTTGATAAAATGTATGGTGTTCCACTAATAACAAATGATGGTGTAACAATAGCTAAAGAAATAGAATTAGAAGATAGATTTGAAAATATGGGTGCTCAACTTGTTAAACAAGTTGCAACTAAAACTAATGATGTAGCTGGTGATGGTACTACTACAGCAACAGTTTTAGCTCAAGCAATAATAAGAGAAGGTCTTAAAAATGTAACAGCTGGAGCAAACCCAATATTAATAAGAAAAGGTATAGCTAAAGCAGTAGAAGTTGCAGTTGATGAATTAAAAAATCAATCAAGAACAATAGAAACTGACGAAGCAATAGCTCAAGTTGGTGCTGTATCTTCAGGAGATGAAGAAATAGGTCAATTAATAGCTGAAGCAATGAAAGTTGTTGGTAGAGATGGTGTTATAACTGTTGAAGAATCAAAAACTATGAAAACTGAACTAGATACTGTTGAAGGTATGCAATTTGATAGAGGATTTGTTTCTGCTTATATGGTAACTGACCTTGATAAAATGGAAGCTGTTTTAAATGATCCTTTTATATTAATAACTGATAAGAAAATATCTAATATACAAGAAATATTACCATTACTTGAACAACTAGTTAAAACAGGTAAAAAATTATTAATAATCGCTGAAGATGTTGAAGGTGAAGCATTATCTACATTAGTAGTTAATAAATTAAGAGGAACATTTGATGTTGTTGCTGTTAAAGCTCCTGGATTCGGCGATAGAAGAAAACAAATGTTAGAAGATATAGCAATACTTACTGGTGGTACAGTAATATCTTCAGAAGTTGGTTACGAATTAAAAGAAGCTGACTTAAGCATGTTAGGTAGAGCTTCTTCAATAAAAGTAACTAAAGACAGCACTACAATAGTAGATGGAGCTGGAGAAAAAGTTAACATAGAAAACAGAATAAACCAAATAAAACATTTAGCTGAAGAAACTACTTCTGATTTTGATAGAGAAAAATTAATGGAAAGACTAGCTAAATTATCTGGTGGAGTTGCAGTAGTTAAAGTTGGTGCAGCTACAGAAGTTGAAATGAAAGAAAAGAAATTAAGAATAGAAGATGCTTTAAATGCAACTAAAGCAGCTGTTGAAGAAGGTATAGTAGCTGGTGGTGGTACTGCACTTGTAAGTGTTATACCAGCAGTAGATAAATTAATATCTGAATTAGAAGGCGAAGAAGCTATAGGAGCTAAAATAATAAGAAAAGCATTAGAAGAACCATTAAGACAAATAGCAATAAATGCAGGTCTTGAAGGTGCTGTAATAGTACAAAATGTAATAAATGCAGATCCAGAAATAGGATTTGACGCATATAAAGAAGAATATGTAAACATGATAGATGCTGGTATAGTTGATCCAACTAAAGTTACTAGAAGTGCTTTACAAAACTCTTCATCAATTGCAAGTGTATTCTTAACTACTGAAGCAGCAGTTGCAGAAATTCCTGAAAAAGAAGATGCAAATGCAGCAGTTGGTGGCAACATGCCAGGAATGATGTAATCTAAATATAGATACAGCTAATATTTAAATATATATAATTTGACTCGAAATTAATACACTATTTCTTGATAATCTTATGGTTATCTGGAAATAGTGTTTTTTTATAAGGAGAATGTATGTACTAAAAATATGTATTTTAAGAATTTATTTGATTTATATTTTGTATGCAAAGAGTTATAATTTATAGATATAAGTATATAAAATAAATTGTTTTAATAATAGAGGAAGGGGCAGGGTAATTAATATGGATTTAAGACAATTATTAGAAGCCGTTAAAAAAGATGAAATAGATATCGATACAGCAGTTAATCAACTAAAAGACTTACCATATGAGGATTTAGGATATGCAAATATAGATCATCACAGGGAAATTAGAAATGGATTCCCAGAGGTTATTTATTGTGAAGGAAAAACAGATGAACATATAATAGGGATAGTGGATGTTCTTCTTAAAAAACAAAGCAATGTATTGGGGACTAGATGTAGAAAAGAGACAGCTCAAAAATTAAAACAAATATATGATAATGTAGAATACGATGAATTATCAAGAGTATTGATGATAAAAAATCATGATATTAAAATAGTAGGAAAGGGGACTATAACAATACTTGCTGCAGGAACTTCTGACATAGCAGTGGCAGATGAAGCTTATTATACAGCTAAGTTTTTAGGAAATAAGGTGGAAAGAATTTATGATGTAGGAGTTGCGGGAATACATAGATTATTAAACAAAAGACATATTATAGAACAAGCAAGAGTAATAGTTGCTGTTGCTGGAATGGAAGGGGCACTACCAAGTGTTGTTGGAGGAATGGTAGATGTTCCAGTCATTGCTGTTCCAACATCAGTTGGATATGGGACAAGCTTTAATGGACTTACTGCACTTTTAGCAATGTTAAATAGTTGTGCATCTGGAATATCTGTAGTTAATATAGATAATGGATTTGGTGCAGGGTATTTAGCGGCAACTATAAATAAATTAAAATAATTGTAAATATTATGTAAATTTAAAAAATTGAATTGATATAAATTATATTAAACAAATTAAAGTAAGTTGTGAAAATATAAAAAATATTATTGCATAGTAAACATATAAAATGATTAGTTAAAAAACAAATCATTTGTTGAATGTATAAAAATACATAATAAAAAGGGACAGGGAGAAAATACATGAGAGAAGAGAAGATTTTATACTTTGATATAATAAGTGGAATATCAGGAGATATGACTTTATCAACATTGCTAAATCTAGGTATTCCAAAGGAAATATTCCTAGAGGAGTTAGATAAACTAAACCTAAATGACGAATTTAAAATCGAAATAAATGATAAATTTGAGAACGGTATAAGAGGAACAAATGTAAATGTTATAGTAAATGAAGGTCATGTACATAGAAATTTAATAGATATATACGAGATAATCGATAATAGTACATTAAACGACAAAATAAAACAAAATGCGAAAGATATATTTATGGAAGTTGCAAAAGCGGAGGCAAAAGTACATGGAACTTCTATAGATAAAATACACTTCCATGAAGTAGGAGCAATGGATTCAATAATAGATATAGTGGGTTCATGTATATTAATAGACCTACTATGTGTAGACAAAATATATGCAACAAAAGTACCGCTAGGATCTGGTTTTGTAAAATGCGCCCATGGAATAATTCCAGTTCCAGCACCAGCAGTAGTAGAAATTTTAAAAGATGTTCCAGTTAAATTTAACAATGTAACGGGAGAGTGTACAACTCCAACAGGAGCTGCAATTCTAAAAACTATGTGTGATGAATTTGTAGATGAAATAGAGTTTGAAACAAAACAAATAGGGTATGGAATAGGATATAAAAAGTTCGAAATTCCGAACATACTTAGAACATTTATAGGAGTAAAAAAAAACAGAATATAGTTTGGGAAATTAGTGTAAATATAGATGACATGTCTTCAGAAATATATTCTCACTTATACGAACAAATTTTGGCGCAAGGTGCATTAGACATGTATACAGAAAGCATTTATATGAAGAAAAATCGACCTGCATACAAGATTACTGTATTGTGTAATGAAGATGATTTAGAAAAGTTTACAAAGATGTTGCTTATTGAAACTTCAACGTTTGGAGTCAGATATAACAAGTTACAAAGAAAAATGTTAGATAGAAAATTTGAAAAAATAAGTACTAAATACGGAGATATACAAATAAAGTTAGGTTACTTAAACGGTAAATTAATTAAGGTGACACCGGAATATGAACATTGTAAAATAATAGCTAATAGGGAAAATATCCCACTGATTAAAGTCTTCCAAGAAATAAATTATTTAATAGCCGAAAAATTTTTTAAAAATTATTGACAATGTTCATTAATTTTGATAAATTAATATTCAATTAATTGAACAAATTAATTTGAAGAAATTTAATAAAGCTAATTAATAAATCACTCGTATATGCTCAGTAATATGGTCTGAGAGTTTCTACCTAGATACCGTAAATATCTAGACTATGAGTGGAATTATTATATCTGCGACATCTTTAAGTAAATCCGTCGGCTGATTATTAATCCCTGCGGATTGGCTATATCAGTGATGTTAAAAGCCTGTATAGTAATTTCACTTTTTTTAAAATGGATGGAAAGTGCTATATAGGCTTTTTTGATATAATTTTTTAAGATTTATAATGATAAATAGATACTATTTTAAATAATAATTAAAATCATAATATTAAAAATATTTTAAAATTAACATAATCAATTAACTATGAAAGGGGTAATGCGAAATGGCAACTATCGTGAAAGAAGGTTTAACTTTTGATGATGTATTATTAATTCCACAAAAATCGGAAATACTACCATCACAAATTAATACTAAAACTAAATTAACAAAAGATATCGAATTAAATATTCCTTTAATGAGTGCTAGTATGGATACAGTTACAGAATCTAAAATGGCTATATCTATGGCTAGACAAGGCGGTATCGGTATAATTCATAAAAACATGTCAATTGAAGAACAAGCTTCAGAAGTAGATAGAGTAAAAAGAAGTGAAAGTGGAGTAATAGTAGATCCTTTCTCTTTATCTAAAGGTCACACAATTCAAGATGCAGATAACATAATGGCAAGATATAGAATATCAGGCGTTCCAATAGTAGATGAAAACAACATATTAATCGGTATAATTACGAATAGAGATATCAAATTCGAAACAGATATGACTAGACGTATAGAAGAAGCGATGACAACTAAAGAACATTTAGTAACTGCAAGAGAAGGTGTAACTCTTGAAGAAGCTAAAGAGATATTAGGGAAACACAGAATAGAAAAGCTACCAATAGTAGATGAAGAAGGACATTTAAAAGGATTAATAACTATAAAAGATATAGAAAAGAAAATCCAATATCCAAATTCAGCAAAAGATAAAAAAGGTAGATTACTTTGTGGAGCTGGTGTAGGAATAACTAACGATTTATTAGAGAGAGTAGATGCTCTTTATAAAGCTAAGGTTGATATAATAGTATTAGATAGTGCTCATGGACATACAGTAAATGTAATAAATGCCCTTAAAAAAGTAAAAGCAGCATATCCAGATCTTCCAGTTATAGCAGGAAATGTTGCAACAGCAGCGGGTTGTGAAGATTTAATCAAAGCTGGTGCAGATTGTGTTAAAATAGGTATGGGACCTGGTTCTATATGTACAACAAGAGTAGTTGCTGGTATAGGTGTACCTCAAATAACAGCTATAATGGACTGTTATGAAGTATCTAAAAAATATGGTGTGCCAATAATAGCAGACGGTGGTATCCAATATTCTGGAGATATCGTAAAAGCTTTAGCAGCAGGTGCTAATGTTTGTATGATGGGATCAATGTTCGCAGGAACTGAGGAGAGTCCAGGAGAAATAGTTTTATATGCAGGTAGATCATACAAAACATACAGAGGTATGGGTTCTATAGCAGCTATGGAAGATGGTTCAAAAGATAGATACTTCCAAGATGGACAAAAGAAATTAGTTCCAGAAGGTGTAGAGGGTATGGTTGCTTATAAAGGTAAAGCAGAAGATATAGTATTCCAAATGATAGGCGGAATAAAATCAGGAATGGGATACTGTGGAGCCCAAACAATTGAAGAATTACAAGCTAATGCAGAGTTTGTAAAAATAACAGCAGCTTCTTTAAAAGAAAGTCATCCACATGACATAAGAATAACTAAAGAAGCGCCAAATTATAGTACGCAAGGAGATATGATGTAATGAAACATGAATTAGTGCTTGTTATCGACTTCGGAGGTCAATACAATCAGTTAATAGCTAGGAGAGTTAGGGAAAATAACGTATATTGTGAAATAATATCTTATAAAACAGATATTGAAGAAATTAAAGCTAAGAACCCAAAAGGTATAATATTCACTGGGGGACCAAATAGTGCATACTTAGAAGATTCTCCACAAATGGCGAAAGAAATATATGAAGCAGGTATACCAATATTAGGTATATGCTACGGTATACAAACTATGTGTCACACTTTAGGTGGTGTAGTTAGAAGAGGTACAGCAGCAGAAAAAGAATATGGTAAAACTGCTATAACATACAAAGAATCAAAATTATTCGAAGGAATAACAACTAATTCTGTATGGATGAGTCACACTGATAGAATAGATTCAGTTCCAGAAGGATTTGAAATAATAGCATACACTGCTGACTGTCCAGTTGCAGGTATACAAAACGTAGAAAAGAATTTATATGGAGTTCAATTCCACCCAGAAGTTGAACATTCACAACAAGGATATATGATAATCAAAAACTTCTTATACAACATATGTGGTGTTAAAGGAGACTGGACTACAGATTCATTCATAAAAGACAAAATAGCTGAATTAAGAGAAACTATAGGCGATAGAAAAGTACTTTGTGCATTAAGTGGTGGGGTTGACTCATCAGTAGCTGCAGTACTTGTTCACAAAGCTATAGGTGATAACTTAACTTGTGTATTCGTTGACCACGGTCTTTTAAGAAAAAATGAAGGTGACGATGTAGAAAGAATATTCAGAGATACTTTCGATATGAATTTAATAAGAGTTAACTGTGAAGATAGATTCTTATCTAAATTAAAAGGTGTTACTGAACCAGAAGCTAAAAGAAAAATAATAGGTGAAGAGTTCATAAGAGTATTTGAAGAAGAATCAAATAAACTTGGAAAAATGGACTTCTTAGTTCAAGGAACTATATACCCTGATATAGTAGAAAGTGGATTAGGTGGAGAATCTGTAACAATAAAATCTCACCACAACGTTGGAGGACTTCCTGAAGATGTTGCTTTCGAAATAGTTGAACCACTTAAAGAATTATTCAAAGACGAAGTTAGAAAAATAGGTTTAGAATTAGGAATAGAAGAAAAATTAATATTTAGACATCCATTCCCAGGACCAGGTCTTGGAATAAGAGTTATCGGTGAAGTTACAAAAGAAAAATGTGATATATTAAGAGAAGCTGACGCTATATACATGGACGAATTAAGAAAAGCTGGTCTATACAGAGAAATATGGCAAGCATTCGCAACATTACCAGATGTTAAAACAGTTGGAGTTATGGGAGATGAAAGAACTTATGCTTACTTAGTTGGTTTAAGAGCTGTTGCATCTTCTGACGGAATGACTTCTGACTGGTACAAAATACCTTACGATGTATTAGAAAAAATAGCTAACAGAATAGTTAATGAAGTTGATGGAGCTAACAGAGTTGTGTACGACATAACTTCTAAACCTCCTGGAACTATTGAATGGGAATAAGAATTTCAAATAGTTAAGCATTGTTAACATTTAAAAATAAAAAGTAATCTTAAACATTAAAAACCCCTATGATATTATTTTAGTCCGAATATATCATAGGGGTTTTTATTTTGTTATAGTATTATTTCACAAACAAAAACTTGATTTTATTACTATCATTCTGTAGAATTGAAAAGTATGATTATAATTTTGGGTGTTAATTAGCACAGTTTTATATAATTTGAAATATGTATAAAAGATATTTTAGATAAAGCAAGTATACAATGCACTACAGGAGGAAAGAGTAGATGAAATCAATTTATTTACTACTTACGAAATCTGACACATATGTGTCTAAGACAATTGGATTAGCGACATCAGACAAGTATACACATATTTCTATTTCATTCGAGGAATCACTACAACCTATGTACAGCTTTGCGAGAAAGTACAAAAGGACACCATTACCGGCTGGAATAAGAAATGAGGCTTTATATACTGGGTTTTATGAAAAATGTAATCATATTCCCTGCGCGTTGTATGAATTAAAAGTAGATAATGAAACATACGAAAAAGCGAAAAGTCATGTGGATGAAATGATGGAAAATGCAGATTATTATAAATATAATCTTTTAGGATTGATCCTGTGTAGAATGAATATTGCTTATGATAGAAAAAGTCATTACTTCTGTTCGGAATTTGTAAGTGAGGTTTTAGAAAAGAGTAATGCGCTGGAACTTCCGAAACATCCGAGTTTGATGCGTCCAGCTGACTATACAAAAATGAAGGAATTAAATTGTTTATTCGATGGAAAACTACATGAATTAAAGAGCAGTATTCAACCGAATTACCAATATTGTTAAAAATACCCCTGTACAGATAATTCGGGAGTCTGTACAGGGGTATTTTTTGTTGAATAAATAAAATTAATTAAAAAACTATTCACTTCTAAGTGAAGTGACAGGGTCTTGTTTAGCGGCTGCTTTTGAAGGGAATAATCCACCAATTAAAGTAAGTATCACACTTAGAACAATTAGTACTAAGGCATTTGATACTGGCAAATATGCATTAATATCGGTTGTATCTAATAGTGAATGAATAATTGCATTGCCTGGAATTAATAATAGATAAGCAGTACCAACACCGATTAAACCTGATAAAAGACCAATAATAAATGTTTCAGCAGTAAACACTTGTGAAACATTACGTTTACTAGCACCAATCGCACGAAGTATGCCGATTTCCTTTGTCCTTTCAAGTACTGAAATATAGGTTATTATCCCTATCATTATTGAAGAAACGACTAATGATACAGCAACAAATGCAACAAGCACGTAAGTTATAACATTTATAATTCTTGTTACAGATGACATTAATACTTTTACAAAGTCTGTATAAGTAATTTTATTTTCTTCACTTACACCTTTATTGTATCTATCAATACATTCGCCAATCATATTTTTATCTTCAAAACTGTCAGCATAAATATTTATAGAAGAAGGCTTGTCTTCACTAACATATCCAAATGTAGTCATATTGTCATCATAACTTCCAGGTGAGATGGAGTTATTATAGATGGATAATAGAACTTTATCATCTGGATTTTGTAGATAGTTATCTAATAAAGTTGCAAGTTGTGTTTCTGAGATAGTATTTATAGCTATTACAGTTGACTTATCAGAAGTAGTAGCTATAGTTCTCATAAGATTAGCTTTATCTGAAATATTTAAGTTTTTTATATATTTTTTAGCATCTGCTATTTTTTCCTTATCGCTTCCGGGTTCAAATGATAGCCCATTTAACACATTTATATCAGGTGAATTTAATTGAGCTTTTATAACTTCGCTATTTTTAGTATGTTTAATTACTTTATTACTTAATGCTTGAGTATAACCTATTGCACCTGTTAAATTTGCATTCGAGTCATCTTCTTTAGGGCGAATTATACCAGATATATTAAGTACTTCTGCATGATTTAGTAATTTTCTTACTTCTGATTCATCATCCCCAATATAAGAAAATGTACCGTGAACATTAGCAACATAGTAATCACTAGCTGCAACTACATAAAATTTTTGTTTCATAATTTCATCATAGTTAAAATCATATTGTTTTGCTTTAAAGTTTTCATCATTTTCAACAGAGTCCATTAGTTTTTTATAATCTTCAGACGGAAGAAGTCCTAATGCATATAAAGCTGTTAAAGGTATTTCGTTATTTTGGTTTAATACTAGGTCGCCCGTTCTATATGTTTTTTTAATTTACTTAATTTGAAGCATTGATATTTCACCTTCCAAAATATAATAATTTTATCGATTAAATCCAATCTCAGACTTTGAATCTATATTCAATATCATATTTAAAGTATGTCCATCTCTCTAAAAATCAAGACCCTATATTTTATCTAAAATATGAATATTCGATAAATCGTTTCATACATTAAAAGTAGTGAATAATATTAATTTAGTCATAAGCTCATATATTTTAAATGGGAGGTATAAAATGAAGAGGATATTATTCGTTTTAACAGCAATATTATTATCAGTAATATTGGTAGCTTGTTCGATCAATGTGAAAAATTATGAAGGAACATATAAATTAAAAGAAATACATGTGGACGGCAATATTATTAAAAAAGGTGATAAACTTTGGAATTTGACATATGGTGAAGAAGGTGGAATGATAATCTACCTCAAGGGAAATGGAAAGGGAATTATTAGAATGATAGGTTCAGAAGATGAAGAATTTGAATATAAAATAGAAGATGATACAATTTATATGACAAATGAAGGCGATTGTGCACAAGGAACTATTAAAAATAATGAGATACAAATAAAAAATTGGAAGACGGAATTATTAATTTTTGATAGAACAGATTAAAATAAAGCCGAATATAAAAAAGTCTTATGTGGTGAAATATACTATTTTGTTTAAATTGATGTTATAATTACTTCAGAAAACAAAGGACAAAGGGGAATGTAATTATGGAAATGCGTAGAAAAGACCGTATTTTAGGTGAGGAAGAAATTCTTGAGATTTTAAACAAATCAGAATACGGTATACTTTCAACAATAGGGATTGATAATTCACCTTATGGTGTGCCGATGAATTTTGTATATGAGGATGGAGTAATATATTTTCACTGTGCAAAAGCCATAGGGTATAAAGTAAGTAACATTATATACAATAGCAATGCTTGCTTTACAGTAGTAAATGATATATGTCTTCAACCAGAAATATTTTCTATAAAATATAGTTCAGCTATTATTTTTGGAAAAGTCTCAATAGTTGAAGATGAAGCGGAAAAGAAAAAAGCACTAGAAGCTATTGTAAAAAAATTATCTCCAGAAAATATCGAAGCTGGGATGAAATATATAGATAATAACAAATCTAAAGTTTATGTATTAAAAATGGAAGTAACTGAGATGACAGGCAAAGGTAAAAAATAATTAAGGATTTAAATCTAAAACCCATTGTGCAAGTTTTTACATTGTACAATGGGTTTCTAATAAATATATATTAATCAAATTTATAAGTTTAAATATTTGGAGTATGGAGTATAGATCTGTTTTTATTCATCAATTTTTCAAATGATTTATGGTCAGATTTATACCCAATTCCTTCTCTTTGCATATTTGCATCAATTAATTTATATGCCATACACGCATTTTTTATTTTATTTTTTTCAGTAGGCGTTTTGGATTTATAAATTATTTTTTCTTGAGCTGGTATATATTTCTCGTACTGAGGTTTTATAAAATAAAGTGCATGTTTGATTTTCCCACTATTATATAAGGATTGTATTACAGCACCATTTTTTAGATGTTGAAGATGCCAGTCGTATTTATATGTGTGGGCTACGTGTGTTACATTTTTAAATCTACGTTCAAAGTTTAGAGCTGTTCTTTCCATAAGTTCAAAACTAGTACTATCTGAATCATTTAGTCTTGGGAGTAGGATGATATTCTCTTGTTTTATTCCTAATTGTTTTACAGCATCCAAAAATTCACGTTCTCTATATTCATATTTTTCCATATTACTCAATTTGTTGTATTTTTCATTTTTTAAAACTTTTATTCCCGTACCATAAGATACTAAAACAATATATACGTTATCTGCACCTCTTTCTTTTATAGCTTCTAGAATTGCGCTTGA
>CAMEPL010000067.1 GCA_945931665.1 uncultured Clostridium sp.
TTAAAATTCACTTCGCTCATGACGCCAACGAATCAAAGATTCCGTTGCTTAAAATTCACTTCGCTCATGGCGCCAACGAATCAAAGATTCCGTTGCTTAAAAATAGGGGTTTGTAAATTGATTTTACAAGCCCCTATTGGTTATTTGATCGTATTTATTTTATAAATTCTCTCATACTGTCCACCTTCTTATCTAAGCCATGATGGATTTCCAGGAACGAATACTCTTTGTCCAAATTTCTTTTTATATTCCATTAGTGCTTTTTTTATAAGTTCTTCATCACCTTTAAAAGTCTCCGCGTTTTTTATAGTTTCTAAATCCTGACTAAATGGACAGGCAGATAAACACATTCCACAATCTGTACCTAAATATCTCCATTTTATATAGCAAGTTTCCTTATCCACTTTCCATTTGTAATTTCCAGCTTCATCAAACTTAGGCCCTACTTCTAGAGAATGTGATGGACAGTTATGTGCACACTTTTTACATAGATTACAAAAGTCCTCTAATCCAAAATCTTTATATCCATCTACTTCAAGTGGCAAATCAGTTGTTACTACTCCTAGTTTTAATCTTGAACCATAATCTTTATTAGTAAGTACCGAGTTTCTACCTATATCTCCTAATCCTGCATCTCTCGCTACTAATACTGGTGTTACTAAATAATTTTTGTCCATATGATTTCTAGCATCATATCCTAAACTTCTTATATAATAAGATAAAACCATTCCTATAATAGACGCATCCACATAAGATTTTGATGTTTCTATGACTTCACATATCATAGGTGCTCTGTTTATCATATCTTTATCTAATTCACATCCAAAAACTATAGCGTATTTATGATTTAATTTTACTTCTTTTCCATAATCACTTTCTATTCTTCCCCTATGTGTATATATATGATAGTCTTTTAATTCAGTAATTCCAACTACACAAGCTCCATAATGTTTTGCAAATCCCTTAATTCTCTTTGACATAGTTTTAGGATTTACTTCTACCTTTTCTGCTGCTACTTCACCTTCACATAGTGGCAATATATCTGCTAAAAACTTAAATGCACTTGATCCCATTGGTGAATTTACTTCATTATAAGTCATAGTTCCTTCTTGGCATAAATCTGGTCTATGACGTAAACTATCATCTATATCTTTCTTTTCTGGAAATCTCTTATAATAATCTTCATAAGCCTCACTACCTGGTGTATAGTGTGCTCTAGCAAACATTGTGTCCCTTTCGTCAAATCTATTCAATTTTAACCCCTCCCTACAATAAAATCTTTATTTAAGCATTTTAAAAATATAGATTTTACTAAGTATATATATTATTTATTTGTATTTTTATGTCTAAAATTAGTATAGCACATTTAAAATCAATTTAATAAATTTTACCTTTTAGTAGTATAATATTTATAAGAGAACTAAATACTCAAAGGAGGTTTTATTATGAAACGAATTTCTTTATTTATTGTAATTAATGCTATATCTCTTTACATAGTGTCACTTTTAATGGACAGTGTGTATATTGGCTCTTTAACATCATTGATAACATTGACTTTAATATTTGGATGCCTAAATGTATTTATTAAACCTTTAATTCAGTTTTTCTCTATTCCTATGACAATTTTAACACTAGGCTTGTTTTCATTTGTAGTAAATGGAATCGTGTTAAAATTAGCTTTTAGTATCGTTCCAGGCGCACATATAAGTGGATTTTTTAATGCAATACTTGCAGCTATTTTATTAACTATAGCTAATACTATTTTCTACAATGTATTTGATTAATCAGTATAAAAATAAGAATCAACATATATTTTATATATAAATTAAAAATGATATGATTTTGTATTTAATATACAAAATCATATTTTTTTTAATTTATAATTTTCACTTATTCAAACCCATCTTCTTGTTAACATTTTCCTATTTCATATGCAGTATGACTTTGTTTTATATTATCAAATATCAATCTAAATCATCCATTATATATCTATTGTGGTAAAATTATCCACTCTATCAGCGCTATAGATTTTTCAATTTCAATAATATATAATAATAAATATCAAGATATCGGTTAAAATTTTCTAAATATTTATATTATATCTTGAAATATTTTATATTTTTTCTTGGTACAAATATTGGAGGTTTTAAAATGAAGATTTTTAATCAAATCGGAATTCTCCTTGGAGTCTGGGCAGGAGGAGAAATTGTAAGTCAACTAATAAAAAATATTATAAACATTCCCGGGCCTATATTGGGAATGATAATCCTATTTTTACTGCTTCAATTTAAAATTATAAGCGAAGAAAAAATTAAAGATGTGGCTGATTTCTTATTAGGAAATATGGGTATATTTTTTATACCTGCTGGTGTATCTTTAATACAGTCTTTAGGGTTAATAAAAGAAAATGCAATTTTACTTTTATCATGTATAATCTTAATAAATATCGCTGTTATGATAGGTAGCGGTAAAAGTGTAGACTTTATGATAAAACTAAAAGAAAAGAAACAAGCAAAATCAAATCAAGAAATTGCTTAATATTTTTTAAAGAAGGCGGAAAAATGGAACAAATATTAAATACACAATTATTTGGATTAATTACAATTATAATTTTTTATAATATAGGATTATTTATTCAAAAAAAGGCTAGAAATCCTATATGCAATGGTCTTTTAATAGCAATAATACTTATCATATTATTTTTAAAGGTTACAAAAATACCTTATGAGAATTTCAAAATAGGTGCTGATACAATCAACTTTATGCTAGGCCCTGTTACAATAGTTTTAGCAGTGCCACTATATAGACAACTTCACCTATTTAAAAAATACATGAAAGAAATATTAGTAGGAATAACTACTGGCGTTTTTATCTCATTTGTATCTGTAGTTTTAATTTGTAAATTTGCAAATGCAAATCCTGAGATACTATATTCAATATTGCCTAAATCAATAACTACACCTATGGGTATATCTCTTAGTAACATATTAGGTGGTATAGAATCGATAACTGTTGTCTGTATAATTCTTACTGGTATTTTAGGATATATAATGGGAGAAACAGTTCTTAAAATAGGGAAAATTAAGCATCCAATATCAAAAGGTGTAGCACTTGGTACAGCAGCCCATGCTATTGGAACAAGCAAAGCCTTAGAACTTGGTGAAATCGAAGGAGCTATGAGTAGTTTATCGATAGGTGTAGCTGGATGTTTGACAGTTATATTAGTACCTATTTTAGCTAATTTTATATAATTTGATATATTTGTAATTTATAAAAAGAGTTGAGTCATATGACTTAGCTCTTTTTATTTAATTCTTTGTAATAGTTTTTTAATAAAATCGCAATAATTAATATGTTATAATATGATAAGTATTTTATTTCCTAAATTTGTATATAATTTAAATTAAATTTTATAATATAAGAGGTGATTATGAAAACTTTAAAACAACGTAAAAAATCTGTTACTACTTTTTTAGTAGCGATTCTAATATTCACAGCAGCCTTTACTCTGTATTTTATTAAAAGAAATATTCAAATAAATAAGTCATTTATAGTAACTCAAAATGATTTATATTTTTCTAAATTGCCATCAAGCTTTGAAAATTATAAAATTCTCCAAATAACTGATTTACACTCTATGGAGTTTGGAGACTTTAATGAAGATTTAATATATGCTATTGATAAATTATCACCAGATGTTATTTTTGTGACTGGAGATATGTTTTCTGCGTCTGAATTAAAAAAAGATGATAACACATACGATAGATACTATAATGAAGACAGCTTACCAGGCTTTCAGCTTCTAAAAAACTTATCGTCTAAGTATCAAGTTATCTGTTGTTCTGGAAATCATGAGGAAGGCATTGACTCAATTTTTAATGGTAAAGAGTGGGAATCGAGAGATAGAACAGTTGATAATGCATATAATCGATATATAAATGAGCTTACTAATTTAGGTGTTAAATTTATAGATAATTCTTATACTACTATATATAAAGACGGTCAATCTATAAATGTCTACGGTATATATTACTCATTCTTAGAATATTATTCAACTGGAAGTATTGCTGAAGATAGTCAAACGCTAGACTTCTTAAAGACAGTCGATAAAAACAAATTTAATATACTGCTTAGTCATAATCCAAGTGGTGCTGAAATATTACAAAGCTATGACTTTGACTTAGTATTTTCAGGTCATATACACGGGGGTATAATAAGATTTTTCAATAGAGGTCTTTTAGATCCTTCTCGAAAGTTCTTTCCAAAGTACGATAAAGGGCTGTATCAAGTTGGAAATAGCCAACTATTTGTCAGCACGGGTCTAGGTAATACTAAATTTATAAGAATAAATAACAGTCCTGAAATTAATTTAATCACATTAAAATCAAAATAAAATCTCTATAATCTATTTTTTGAAACACATATACGGAAATTATACTTATCCACAATTTTAAGATGAATATAATTCCCTATGTGTTATAAAAAAGCACTGTGACTTTTAGTAAAACAATCACAGTGCTTTTTCTATCTTTTTATAATCTTTTTAATTAAACTTCTACTTTTAAAAATTATCGGCCTTATTGGTTTACAAATAACCCATAATTTCATATATATTTTGTATTTTTTATTGTCACATGAGATTAATTTATCATCTCTATAAAAAGCTTCAACAACTCCTATAACTTGGTCAAATCTCACCACTTCTGTCCATTGTTGAGCATCTCCATTCATTACAAATGAGTTGTCATCGATTATTTTTCTAATCCTATGAAGAACGTGTTTTCCCGAATCCCTTTTTATAAAAACTATCTCATCTTTTTTAGGTTTTCTCTTTTGTGGGCTCACTAAAACTACGCTATCTTTTAAATGCCTCAAAGTCGGTGTCATGCTGTAACCTGTTACTCTAAGCTTGCAACTTCCACCACTTTCTATAACTTCCTCCATTATAGGCACTATATCTTTTTCATTATATGAAGTATTTTTATTCATAAAACATTTCCCTTTAATCCTTATTAATATTAATCACTTAATTGGACTGTATTTGTCTGGCTTAATGCAATATCATGCAAACCAATTTGTTTAACTACGATATTTTTTATATCATCTATATTATCTTTTTCACAGTATACCCTTAGTGTATTTTTATCTACATAAAGTGTAGTCTTTTCTTTTCCATCAATAAATACAGTACTCTTTCTAGTGAAATTATCTCCTTTTATACAAAGTTGATTGTCTTGTAATGTCGCACTTTCTATTTTTATATTTTTTGTCCCCATTTTTAAATTACTAGGTTTAATTTTTTCATCTTCACTTAGATAATAATCTTCTCCAAATAAGATATCATACTGGATAAGCTCCAAATCTTTTTTGTAGTCTAGGTTTGAACTCAAAGCCTTATGTACATTTTCCATAGGTCCCAAATCAACACCTGCTAAACCAAGCATTATTGTACTCATTTGGTAGGCGCTTATATCACCGCCTTCAAAGTTAGTATCTAAGTCAAAATTGCTGTAAATTGCATATGGTGTAGTAGTTCTATCGACATTTCCACCATCTCTATTTAATAAATCTAGTGCAGGTGTATGGTCTCCATAAAATACAACTATTGTATCTTCATCTAAAGAGTCTACTAAATCTACAACATCACCGATAAATTCATCACTTTCATGAATTTTATTTATGTAGTAATATATTTGATTTTGGTCTGATTTTGAGAGACTGCTATTTACTACCTTAATAGGAAAATCGTATTTATCAGAGTTTGTTGGGTAAGGACTATGGCCTTCAACAGAAATCGTAAATACTAAATCTCTTTCCTCACTAGATTCTAAACATTCCTTTATATATTTAGTAAGTATTGTATCTTTTGCCCAATTAGTTTCAGTTCTCTCCACATTGTCCATATATTCAACAGAAGTATATGTATCATAGCCAAGTGAGCTATATGCCTTATTTCTGTTATAAAAGTTTCCTTGATTATTGTGGATTGCATGTGTTGAATAGCCTTGTTTTTTTAATGTCGATGCTACTGAGTTTAAGGTTTCGTGACCTAAAATAGTATAATGTGGTACTTCCCCATCTGTTAAAAATTCTAAATCTATACCTGTCATTACTTCAAATTCCGTTCTGGCTGTTCCTCCTCCAATCGAAGGCGTTTTCACCTTGCCTGAAATTGAATTTTTCTGTAATTTTCTAAAATTAGGTATTGGGTCAGTAGTATACATAACTTCTTTAATCGACATTGGATCCATAAATCCTTCTAATTGCACAAATATTATATTTGGTTTATTACATGAGTTTTTGCTTATATTTTTTAATTTTGTACTTGCTACGGTTGTTTCTCTATTACTTGCTGTATTTGAATCAACCTCTTTTCTTATAGCCCTTATACTGTCTTGGTTATAATTATCTGGTTTAAATCTTATAAATCTAAGTCCTGATTCTAATGTCGAATATACATATCCATTGTATCTATATGTTTTAACCATATTTGCACTATAATATATTAATGTTTTACTGTGTACAAGATTTAAATAATATGAATATGTACCTATCACCAAAAGTAATACAGCTATTATATTTATATAGCTTGTAATTCTAACTCTTCTTTTTTCTTTAATAAATATAAACAAAAGAAAAACTACAAGTGCTATTCCTCCTACTGCTATAAATAGTATACTATTCTCTCCTAAAAAATCCTTTGTTAGTGATAGACCATCTTTTATACAATAAATATCACTATAAGCAAGAGGTATTCCCCTAAATATCGATACAAAATAGTTACAAAGTGATAGTATGATTAAAATAGAACTAATTAAAACAGTATAAAATAGTTTTTTCTTAAGAAAAACTGCTGGACTGAGTAATAATAAAATAATTAAATAATCTAGTGCTAAACACCATATATTGTCTATCGGTATATCTAAAAATACATAGAATTTATCCCAAGTATATTTAATCAATGGAGTTATAACTAAAAATAATACAAGACCGCCTATATAGTAACTTTTTTTGTCTTTTTTAAATACAACAAGTATTAATGCCGACAATCCTACAAGTATTCCTATCCCTAGATATATATTGCTATTTTGTATATAACCATAACTGCTTGTCCCCTTTGCACACATTATTTCTGTAATTATAAAAAGAATAAAAGATATATAGACTAAATATATTAATTCTTTAATCGAGTTTTTAGTTGGTTTAAACTTGTTCTTATCAATTTTTAACAATTTCATCATTATAATACTACTTCTCTTTTCATTAATTTTTTCTTTACACTTGGATAACTATCTATATTTGTATGTGGTAAAAAGCTAGCTGCTCTCATCTTCTCTATAAAGTCCTTTGCATCTTCTAGTCCTATATAGTCTATCCTATGAGCAATATCATCTATTTCTGAAAGTAAGTTTCTATCCATAAGTAACTTATATGAACCTTTAAGTGAGGCATTTCCCGGACAATTAAATTTTTCTCTAGGTAAATCTGGGTACATCCCTATTGTAACAGCTGATTCTATATCTAGATGTACTCCAAAAGCTCCTGCCACATAAAATTTATCTAGTTCTTCTAATGTAAGACCTACTTCTTCTAATAAAAATGATACCATTGTATGAGCTGCTGATTTTGTTTTTAAAAATTGATTTATATCACTTTGAGTAAATATTAGTGATTCGTGGTTTTCGCTTTCTTCTTTACTTGCATATTCTACTGCTAATTGAGAATCTACTTTTATAATATTTTTAGAGACACCTTCTTTTAATTGGCCTGAAAAATCTACCCAGCCATTTAAAAACATCTCTGATAATAAGTCAACTATACCAGAACCACATATACCTAAAGGCTTGCTATTTTCTATAGTTGTATATTTTATTTCATTATTTTCTATCTTAATTGTATCTATTGCTCCAGATTTAGCCCTCATCCCAAACTTACTTATACCACCTTCTAGAGCTGGACCTGCTGCACCTGCTACGGCAACTAAGAAATCTTCATTGCCCATAACTAATTCTCCATTTGTACCTATATCTATAAATGCAGAAATTCCTTGTTGTTTATGCATTCCTGTAAACAATACACCACTTACAATATCTCCACCTAGATAATTTGCTACTGATGGGAAACAGTACATATATCCATTTATAGGTATACCGATTTCATCACAATCTATAAACCCAGGATGGTTAAATACTGGTGTATAAGGCATTTGGAATATTGTCCAAGGATCTATATCTAATAAAAAGTGTGTCATAGTAGTATTTCCTGCAACAGTCATTATACTTATATCCTCACCTTTTATTTTACTTTTTTCGCTAATTTTATTTATCAACTCTATAAAAGTATCTACTGTAGCTTTATGCACTTCATGTAGTTTTTCTTTAGAGTTTCTAGTATAAAATATCCTATTTAAAATATCTTCACCAAAGGCTATTTGCTTATTAAAACTACCCTCTTCTGCAATTATTTCTCCTGTATTTAAATCAACTAATCTCATAATTACAGTTGTACTTCCCAAATCTACACATAAACCATAATTTCTATCTGTTGTATCGCCTTTTTCAACCCTTGTAACAACCCAGTCATAATCTCTTTTTACAAGTGTTATAGTTATTTCAAAATTAGCTTCTCTACATTTAGGATATAATTCTTTTGTTATTTTGTAAGGAATATCTACATTTTTATACTTATCTTTTAATGCATCAAAAATTCTATCCCTATCACCTTTTCGATCTCTACCATTTGGCATTTCTAACTTTAAAAAAACTTTTTCACTTATTGCTTCCATACATTCTCTCCCCTATTTATATATTTATTATTGTATTTAAATCTATTTTTATTTTTTAGCTGTACGAATTTGTTTTATTTTTTCTATTAGTTTGCTAAAAATAATAACTACAGTTATACCAGTTAATGCTCCTAAGCTATCAATCATAACATCCCTGATTTCACATGAACGCCCCGGTACAAAATACTGATGCAATTCATCAGATGCAGCATATAAAGCCGAAATCACAAGTGCTATTATAAAGTTAATTTTTAATTTAAACTTATCTAAAACTCTTAAGTCTGCAAAACAAAGTCCCCCTAATATTGCATATGCTGTAAAATGTGCTCCTTTTCTCACTACAAATTGTAATCCCTCTACTATACTGTCTTGCGTAGTCTTATCAATTGACCTAAATTGAGCAAAGAACATACTTAATATTTTATAAGTAAATCCTCCACTTATGCTCGAAGATTGCGTAGAGTTTTTAGCTGACATACTAAATATAAATGCCATCCATAAAATTATGATTATAGTTAAAATAATCATCTTCCCTTTTTTCTTCATTATTTCACCTTTCAAAAATTAATTTTAGTATTGTATAAATAAAATTTTAATTTACTATATACAATTACATTAATTATTATATCATCTATTTATAACTAAAAATGAAAAAAAACTGAGAATTTCCAATGGTAAAATTCTCAGTTTTTATGCGTTTTCACAATTTAATTATAATATATTTATCTAAGCTATATATTTCACTTTAGATATATTCTTTTTATGCAACTTTCACTATAGTTATTTATTTCTTGGCATAAAAGCATTCCTATATTTCCATCTTCAAATACATTGTCTTGATTTTTATTAAAAATATATTTTGCTGCTATTCCTGTAAATATAATTATACTTGGCGAGAAATCTTCCTCAAAAGATTTTTTACCATTAATAATCATTTTTGAAAATCCCCAAGAGTAATCACTCAGATGGGCTGTTGTAATCATTATATTTGCTAGTATTTTGCAAAGACCTTTTATCTTTTCTACATCTATAGTTTCTCCTTCATGAATGTCTATGCTATAAAGCCTAGACAAATCTCTAATATTGTCATCAACATAAGTTATTTTGTTGCTATTTGAGTCTATTTTTACTTGTTCTTTACCAATATTAAGACTTATAGTTCCTTTAGATTCTCCATTTTTATAAAGACAAACAGTAGTAACATCGTCTTTTATGTTAATTCTGGCAATAGAAGTCTGTTTGTCATTTGATAAATCTACAGTATTTATACTATTGTCATCTGACACAAGAAATCTTGAACCTTCTTCCTTATCAATAACTATACTGACAAACTTATTATTCATAATTCTTCCCCCTAAAAACATAAATAGACATCCTAAAATACTAAGATGCCCCATTGTAAATTTAGAACTAAATTTTAAATATAAACATTATAAATCTTTTATTTTATGATTTTATGTTAATTAATTTTTTGAATTATGTCAATTTTATAGTGTGATTATTTTATAATATTTTAATTTTATGTATACAATATACTATATAAACACCATCACACCATTAATCTTTATATTTAAATTTAAATTTTTTGATCTTCATTTTATTTTTAAACTTAGACTTTTTAACTTTAGTTTTTCTCTTATTTTTGTATTTTAATTTTTTAACCTTAAATTTTCGTTTATTTTTATATTTGGATTTTTTTCTTTTTGTCTTTTCTGCTTCCTTAATCCTCGTCGTTCTTTCTTCTTCATCTTCTAAAATTCTGATTGCACCATATGTTAAAATAGCTGTCATTGCTATCTTTTTTCCTGTATCTAACGTCTTTTCAATTATACTTTTCATAACAAAACCTCTTTTATTTTATTAATTTGAAAAATCAATTTTGTACTTCTTATTTTTTTATTTATAGTCTTATTTTATTAGTTTTAAACCCATATTTTTCATTATATCAAAATTTATACTTAAAAAGTATTTAACAAAAAAAATCCTCTAATTTTAGAGGATTTTTATAACTCATAGTAATATTCTAATTTAATTTTTATATTATTCAGCAACTATAGATATTTCAGTTCCTATATCTAATTTTGGTATATCAGCTTTTTCTACGTTTATAGTTCCTGGTAATGTTGCAGCTGTTGATCCATCAAATGATATAGTAACATGTCCTAAACTTTCAAGATTTCTTTGAGCTATATCTCCTAAAGCTGTTATTTTAAATCTTGATCCATCTATAACTACAAATTGTCCTGGTTTAATTTCTTCTGTGGCTTTTTTAACATCTATGCAATAGCAGAAATCTTTTAAAGTATCTGGAGCGTTGTCTCCAAATAATATAAACATTGATTCTCCTTCAAAAGAGTCTACTAATGCACCTTTGCTTTTTACTTTATTATCATATATAACTGCCATAATATTTCCCCCCTAAGTTTCCTTTTTATTTGAAATATATTTTTTAATTATCGTAATTTTTTTATTTTATAAATATTATTGGTATAAACCTATTGAGAATAACCAACCTATTAATACTCTTGGTACACCTGTTAAGAAACGAGAGTATAATACTGATGGAACCCCAACTTCTACTGTTTCTGCTTCTGCTTCTGCAAGTCCTAAACCAACTGGTACGAAGTCACAAGCACATTGAGTATTTATTGCGAATAATGCTGGTAATGCAAGTGATGGTGCTATATTTCCTTTACCTATTTCAACACCTATTAAAGTCCCTATAACCTGAGCTATAACTGCTCCAGGTCCAAGTAATGGAGATAAGAAAGGTAATGAACAAATAAACCCTAATATTACAAGACCTATTCCATTTCCAGTAAGAGGAATCATGATTTTTGCAAACCAGTCACCTATACCAGAACCTTGTATTATACCTATTAGTAATGAAACGAATCCCATAAATGGTAATATTGTATTGATCATTGTTTGGATTGCATCTCTAGATGCTTGATAGAATGTATTTATTACTTTCCCAGCGCCCATACCAATTCTAGTTATTAAACTTTTGTTTTCTTCTCCTGCTAATGTTTCAGATATTTTTTTATCTGAGCTATATCTAAATTGTCTTTTATTTTCTTTTTCTTCATTTTCTTCATCTTCTTCTAAAACTTCCGCAGTTGTTGTAACTTCATATGACACTGATGTATTTGTAGCTGGTGCTACTTCTCCAGCTGGTTCTATTTCATCTAGTCCAACCGCTGATACATATATATCTTCTGTTATAAATTTAGCTAATGGTCCACTTTTTCCTACTGGCATTATATTTATTGTAGGTATTCTTTTTTGTGGATATATACCACATCTAAGTGTTCCTCCACAGTCGATTATTACTAAGAATATTTGTTCTTCTGGTACTGAAGTTTTAAATCCGTTTACTGCTTCACACCCAGTAAGTTCTACTATTTTATCAACTATATCTGGTTTTGCCCCACCACCAGTTATATAAAGTAATACATTTTTTTCTTCAGTTGGTTTAACTGTTAATGGTCCACCAAATCCACTTGGTCCTCTATTTATTTTTATTGCATTATATTTAGACATTTGTTTATTCCCCCTAATTAATTATTACAACAATTATGTACTTTAAATTTACTTCTAAGCTTCTTTTAATTCGTTGCTTAATTCTATACCTTGTTGTTTCATAACCATTTTAGTTGTGAAATCTGTTGCCCATCCACTTATAAAGTTACAAACTAAACCAGCTAATAAATATCTTACTGCAAGTGGCATATAACTTTGACCTAATGTTGTGATACCGTTTGCTACACCTAGGAATATAAATACTTCACCTGGATTTATGTGTGGGAAAACACCACTACTTGTGTGACAGAAATATGAAGCTGATGCATAATAACTTGGTTTGATTCTTTCTGGCATGAATCTTCCTAATGATAAAGCCATTGGGTTACCTAACATAAATGCTCCTAAGAAAGGAACTACCATATATCTAAGTAAAGGATTTTTTGCTGAAAATTTAGCAAATCTATTTATTCTATTTTGACCTATTAATGCTATTAATGTGTTCATTGCTATTAATAATATAAGTACTGTTGGTACTATACCTGTTACCCAATTTACGAAGTTATCAGCACCTACTTTGAATAAATTCATAAATCCTTCTGCAAAACTAACTATTAAATCCATAACATTATTCCTCCCCTTATCTTTGAGTTACTAAATTTTTCACTGAACCTGTAAGTTTTCCTAATGGACTTAAAGGTTCAGGTACTTCACCACCGCTCATTATTATGTTGTAATTAGAAGAAGCTTCAAGTATAGCATCTCTTACTTGCTTTGGAAAGTCTTTGGTATCTTCTGCTTTTAGTGTAGATACATTTAAACCTTCAAATCCTTTTAATTTTTTAAATTTTGCAAGTACTGTAACGCCTGACATATATGAACTGTCCAATATAATACCGTTTTCGTCAACTGCAAACATTACTATTGAGCCTGCTCTAAAAGCTCCCTTTT
>CAMEPL010000068.1 GCA_945931665.1 uncultured Clostridium sp.
TGACAAAATCTGCGCAACTAGGGAGACATTTAGCTCACAGCTTGACAAACAGATATATAGTATTTATAGTCATTTAGATATTATTTATGAATAAAAAAATTCCTCCCTTGTGGCTTACCCACTAGAGAGGAATTTCTATTTATACTTTTTCAATAAATTCTCTATATATTTTATTTGGTACTTCATTATGTAATTTGATCTTCATAGTTATTGGTTTTTCACCTTCGTATTGGACAGTGTCGCCTTTTCCAATATAAATATACGGTTGTGCTTTTTTATCAATTTCTTTGTATTTTCTGACGAATAAGTGTAGATTTATTTTTCTCTCTTTATTAAAAATTAAATTTCTACCCCTATCACTACTTTGTGTTGTGGAGTTTGGACTTTGCCATTGGAAGTACTCTCTGTCCAAGAATTTATCTTTATAATTGATTCTTTCTTCTATTCCCTCTTCTTTGTGTAAATCTATAAATAAGAAATAATCATTGTTGTTTGTTAAAAGTCCGCTACCTCTAAATGCTGAATGTATTTTTCTATAGTTCGATAGTAAAGCTACATCTACCATTTTGTATTGTTCATATAATTTTAAAAATGGAACGCCATAATATCCTTCTTTAAATTCATTTTTATATCTAAGAATACCGTAATTTATAGCATCTTCTATATATTTTCTATATTCCTTGTTGTTTATAATTTTTTCAAATTCACTACTTCTAAACAACACATCATTTTTATATTCAATCATTTTTACTCTTTGTTTAATCATAACTGAGTCGTAGTATTGGTGATTTAGACATTCAAAAGCATGTTTCACACTATCTGTATCTATTTCTTCTATATATTTTAAAATTTCATCAGTCGCCTGTTTTATAGAAATTGATTTGTTTTTTAGTAAGTATTTTAAAATTACAAACTCATTTATTCTCTTTAGTGGTAGATTTCCGTTTAGCTCTTTTAAAATCTTTTCAAAATTTTTATCTAAAAGCAAATTCTTTAAATTATCGTCTTTTTCGATTTTTGCAACAAAGCCTAAATATGTCTTCTCTTTATCAATAAATTTTATTGGATCTGGTGCACCGTCGTATTTTATATAGTCTAGTAACCTATATGGAATCTTTCCACCGCACAAACTTTTAAACTGATTGTATTCATCTTTTAAATATCTCATTTCCCTGAAGTTTTCTCTATCTATTTGGGCTAGTATTCTTTCTTTTGCTATTTCATCAATTTGAATATTAGTACATCCAGGCACATCGATAAAGTCAGTTGCTACAGCTACTTTTAAACTGTCTTTGTCGTAATATCTAGCTCCACTTAAGGCTATTGAAATCAAGAATGCTTTATTGTGATTTCCTATAAAATCGAGAACTGTTAAAAACTCTTTATTTTCGCTTTTTCTAAGTCCCCTACCCAACTGCTGGATAAATATTATCGGCGAATTTGTTGGTCTAAGCATTAAAACCGTATTAATATTTGGTATATCAACACCTTCATTAAATATGTCTACTGTAAAAATAGCCTGCAAATCATCTTTATCACTTTCTAATTTTGCTATATATTTTTCTCTCGTAGCTACAGAATCTGCCCCGCTAAGCGCAACACTTTTTATACCCCTTTTAGTAAATTCCTCTGCCATATACTTCGCGTGTTCTATGCTTACACAGAATCCTAATAATTTTCTAAACTTGCCATCGTGCCCATAAAAATTCATCTTGTCGATTATAAAGTCGACCCTTCTATTTATCATAAGACGGTTTGCGACTTCTGATATATCATCTAAGTTTACACCTTGTAAATCTGCTCCTTCAATGTCTGTTATTCCAAAATAGTGAAATGGTATAACTAAATCATCTTCAAGAGCTTCATACAACCTGACCTCTAGAGCTACATTGTTGTCGAACAAATCAAACACACTCAAACTGTCACCTCTTTCAGGTGTCGCAGTCATCCCCAATGTGAATTTAGGATTAAAATATTCCATAACATTTACATATGAATCGCTCGCTGCACGGTGGGCTTCATCGACTACAATATAATCAAAATACGACTTATCAAATTCTTCATAATATCTATTCATTGTCTGAATCGTTGCAAATAAATAATCCGCATCGTATTCTTTTTTATTCCCTGTAAATAGACCTGTTTTTATATTTCTCCCTTTTAGAACTTTATCAAATGTCTGTTTTGCCTTTTTTAATATTTCCTCCCTATGAACTATAAACAACATTCTTTTCGGGTTGAATTGTCTTACATCAAATGCCGACATATAGGTCTTTCCTGTTCCTGTCGCTGCAATTACTAATGCCTTGTTTTCGCCATGCTCCCTTAGTCTATTCAAATTTTCCATAGCTCTTACTTGCATCTTGTTTGGTTGTATTGGTTGCAAACTCTCAAATACTAACTGTCTTTTGACTTCCATCTTTTTTATCTCATTTAGAAATAACATATATT
The DNA here is from genome assembly GCA_945931665.1 of uncultured Clostridium sp. Taxonomy (GTDB): domain Bacteria; phylum Bacillota; class Clostridia; order Peptostreptococcales; family Peptostreptococcaceae; genus Intestinibacter. Next base: position 2,452 of record CAMEPL010000068.1, read on the forward strand.
TTTGAAGAACGTCATCGTTTAACTCTGAACTCATATTCCAAAGGTTGTCGTACTCTTTTAATACATCTTTTATAAACGGTGCATCTTCTTTTGAAATTATTCTCACGTTCCACTCTATATTACTTTTTAATGCACTTTGCGTAATATTAGATGAACCTATTATTATTTTGTAATTATCCTTATTTTCAAATATATATGCCTTTGTGTGGAATCCAATATCTTTATTTGCAATAAATACTTTTAAATCTATATTTTTGAACTCCTGAATCTTTTCTAGTGCCTTTGGTTCGGTGAAATTTAGATATGTAGTCGTTATTATTTTTCCTTTTACACCTTTTGTTTCTATCTCTTTTAATGTGTCTAATAGTAGCTGCAATCCGCTATAATTTATAAAAGCCACACTAAAATAAAATCTCTCACATTCTTTTAAGTTCTTTTTTAATTCATTTAGCAAATTCGTTTGTTTTGAATTTATTATTAATTTATTATTTTCCTCCATAAATACCTCTTTTGTATACCCCTCTAGTTTGTTTTAAAAATATTATATCACTTGGGATTTATGGATTATAGATCTTTATTTGCTGTATGAGTAAATTTTAGAAAGCTAGTATAATATTTATGTATTATAAAAAAGTGATAAATATAGATATTTAAATCTAAATTCATCACTTTTATCTATATTTCCTCTATCTTGCAGTGATGCTCTTTCTTTTTTGAATCATAACATATCGCAACTGCAAGTACATTTTTGCCTTCGTTCTCTAATTTAAACTTTTGAATATATTCCTTTTCTTTAATTTGATTTATAGCCACTTCTGGCACTTCATCTTTTTTAAGCTCCACGATAAATGCTGTATCATTTTTTCGTCTTGGGTGGAAGGTGAAATCTGCATATCCTTTACCTGTTTTTTCTTCTCGTTCAACTCGATAAGTATCTCTCGCAGATAAATAAGCCAACGTTATTACACACGACAAGCTGTTTTCGTCGTTATATTGAAGAATAGGTATTTCGGAATTATGAATATCGTGAAGGATTTTTTCAACTGTTTCTGTATCTTTGTTTACCGTTGCTTTTAACATAGTTCTCGAATTTTCGATTATCTCTGATACATAGCCAAATGATTTATCTCTAAGCGCCTTTTCAAACTCCAGCATCAGTTCTTTATTCGGTATTTTCAAATATCCATCATTATATGATAAAAATCCTAGGACAATCATAGCTGAATATATTTCTTCTTTTGTCTTTGGCGTTCCTTGACCTGCTCTAAATTCTTCGTCTATAGTTATATCAATTTCTTGTCCTGATACCATCTTTATTACATCGTCTCTAATTTCCAAAACATTGTATTTTAAGTATTGGGATACTTCGTCCATAGCCCCTGTGTTTGTCCAATAACTTTCGCAGTAGTCATTTTTAAGTGCTTTAACTACAGAACGTGGGTTGTAGATTTTTATTCCTCTTGCTGTTGTATATCCGTTATACCAGTTTTCCAATTCATTAAAATCCATGTATTTATTTTGCTCACAAAGCTTTAGAACTTCATCTTCTGTAAATCCAAAATACTCTCCAAATTTTCTATCTTTAAGGAATGTAAATTCATCAAACATGTTAAGTGCTGAACCGCTCGAATATTTTTTTATAGGTAGTACCCCCGTCATATAGCAAAGCTCTACGTACGATTCATCTTTTAATAGATTTCTCAAAAATTCTAGGAATTTATCCTGACTTTCTTCAAATAAATTATTGTTAAATATATAGTCCCACTCATCTAGTAAAAATACAAACTGCTGATTTGATTTTTGAAGAACTCTTTTTAAGCTATCTGAGTCCTCAATATCAGTTAAATCAAATTCGTTTATTACTTCTTTTTTGACTTGATCAGTTATATTATTTATATATTGTTCATAAGTCTTCATATTGTCTGGTATCTCATTAAATGAAATGCTTATGACGTTGTATTTATTTAAATGTTCTCTATATCCATCTACTTCACTTATCTCAAGATTATCAAAAATTTCACTGGCGTCTGCTGCTTTTGAATAATATGCTCCCAACATATTTATTAAACTAGTTTTTCCGAATCGTCTTGGTCTTGTTATGCATAAATAAACATCAAAAGAGCCTATCAGTTTGTTTATTTGATTTATAATCAATGACTTGTCTACAAAGTATTCATTTTTATACAATCTAGTGTATTTTTTCAATATGCTATTACTATTTAAATATAACCCCATATAACGTCCTCCTCTCTTAAGGATATACTATTCCTATTTTTCTATTATCGTCTTATTTTCTATAATTATACCATAAGATAGATTTACAGACATTAGTACATATTGCTCCCTTTGTATCCCTATAAAAAAAGCTGGTTGCCTTAAATTTGGCACCAGCTTTTTTACTTTATTAAGTTATATTAACTTTATCTAAAATATTAAATTTATCTCTAAATTTTATTTTTACCTCAAAAACTATCTCTTAGCCTTTCTATATCCAGCGTTTATCGCATCTTGCTCGCTACTAAATATAACTAGATGGTCTGAATCTTTCATATCATCGTAGTTAGCTTGGCCTGGGCAGTGATATATTTTTGATTTTGAGTTCCCTCTTATCACGCCTTTTGATTGTTGGCTTGAGTTTGAGTTATTGCTATTGTTGTTTTTATTACTGTTGTTTTTATTGTTTTGACTGTAATTGTTTGAATTACTGTAGTTGTTTGAACTTTGATTGTTATTTACTTTATTAGAGTTAGATTTATTGTAGTTTTTGTTTGAATTAGACTTGTTGTTTGCAGGTCTTTCTTCTGAACTTAACCAACTCTCACCTGTTGCGTAGTCGATTTCGATTCCTGGTTGAACATTGTAGACAAATACGTTGAACATTACGCCTTCACCATCATCTTCAACTGAATAAGCTTCCATTTGAACACCTTTTGCAACTAAGTCGTCACCATCGTAAATTGGAGTAACTCTGTATAATACGTGGTTGTTTGTCTCTTTTACATAGTCGGCAATCATATTTTCAAACGGCAACATTCCATCAACGTTAAAGTATCTAGTTCCTGTAATTAAGTTTCTCTCGTTGGCATCTTCGCCAGCAAGCTGATGTCCTATAAGGTGGCATCTGTTGTATATATATCCACCGTCTACTAAGCTAGTGTCGTATTTTTTGTTTAACCATCCACTTGGTCTTACACTACTTATATCGCCTCTTTTTTGAGTAGGCATTATATCTCTACCTATATTTGCATACGCCTCACCACATCTACCAAGGCTGTCAAGTGGGCTATATTCTTCAAAAGATGTTGTAGTCTTATCTTTGTCGTCAAAATTAGGTACGTTGTCGTTTATCGCTACAAATTCTTCACCACTATATTCTGGTATGTCGTTTAAATTTACCTCTGTACTTGTAGCTGTACCTTGTACTGTTCCTAATAAGTTATTATTTAAAGCTGTGTCATCCGCTTCGCATCCTACTAACATTAAACTCAGTAAGAATACCATTAAAAATCTCAATAATTTCATTTGTCTATTTCCTTCCTCATCTATGCTGTGATTATTTCTGTGATTAAAATTTATATATTGCATTATTTTAACGTCCAATTTAGACATAAATTATTTATAAAGCAAATGACTAGTTTGGTTATTTAATTGTAAATTACAGATTATCTTTTGGCTTTTCTATATCCAGCATCTATGGCATCTTGCTCGCTGTGGAAGATTACTAAGTTTGGTGAATCTCCCATTTCGTCGTAAGCTGCTTGACCTGGGCAGTGGTATATTTTTGATTTTGAGTTTCCTCTTATTTCAACCTTTGTATTTGAACTATCTTGTGCGTTTTTCTCAGTGTTATCACTACTTTCTTGTTGTGATGTTTGACTATTAGTTCCATCATTATTGCTCAATTGGCTATCACCTGTAGCATAATCGATTGTTATGCCAGGTTGAACGTTATAAACAAAGACATTGAACATTACACCTTCGCCATCGTCTTCAACTGAATAAGCCTCCATTTGAACGCCTTTTGCGACTAAGTCGTCTCCATCATAAATCGGAGTAACTCTGTATAATACGTGGTTGTTTGTTTCTTTTACATAGTCACAGACCATATTTTCAAATGGCAACATTCCATCAACATTGAAATATCTAGTTCCTGTAATCAAGTTTTTCTCGTTGTCATCTTCGCCAGCAAGTTGGTGACCAATAAGGTGGCATCTGTTGTATATATAGCCGCCATCTACTAAATCTGTGTCGTATTTTTTATTTATCCATCCGCTTGGTTTTACACTGCTTATGTCGCCTCTTTTTTCTGTCGGCATTATATCTTGACCTATATTCGCATATGCAACACCGCATCTGCCCAAACTGTCTAAATCGCTATATTTCTCGAAAGATTTTGTTGTCTTATCTTTTTCGTCAAAATCGGGCACATTGTTATATAATGCAACAAAAGGCTCCCCAGGATATTCTGGCAAATTATCTAATTTTATCCCCTTTTCTCTGCCATCATCTATATCGCTACTTTGTGATACATTTGTACTATTTTTGTTATCACTTGTCTGGCTATCATTAGCATCATTTTGTTGACATCCAACTAGACTAAGACACAAAATAAAAGCCATTAAAAATCTCAATATTTTCATATTTTCTCCCCCTGTATAAACAATTTCTTGTTTAATTATAAATACTAATAACTTTAATTATTTACTTGTAACTCTTGAATTTTAAGATTCTATCTATTTTTTTAAAATAATTTTTTTGGTGATTTTCTCATGTGAGTTTCCTTCAAATTCTTCCTCAGATACGACCTCCCATTTACCATTTTCAAAGTCGATATCAAATTTCAAATCGCTCGGATATCTTCTGTTCCAATAGTAAACGATTATCTTGTCAATTTCTGATTCAAATTTGCCCAATTGTTTGTCTTCAATAAATTGAAGATTATCCTTATCACAAACAGGCAAATCTTCTCTTACAACAATATCTACTTCTGGATTGTCTTTTTCAAACATTTTAAAAGAATAAGCATTCATTATAAGACTTTTGCCGTCCATATTTTTATAGATATCTTCTCTTATAGCTTTGTCCTGGCTCAGTCTTCTTTTGTTAAACATCATTCCATTTTTATCTTCCAAACAAACAATTAAATTCATTTTCGTACCTCCTCTCTACTATCCCATTATAAGGAATATCTCTATTTTTGACAATCTAAATACACACATCTCACATTATGGGTGACTTCGTACATACTTAGGATTTGCTTAAAAATAAAAAGGAGATACCTTTAGTTTAGATATCTCCCCTTATATAATTTATCTTATATTATGCTTATTTTATAGATGCTTGATAGATACTGTCGATTGATTCTTCTAGTAAATCATCGAATTCTTTTTCAGTTTGACCTACATTTAGTCCTTCTGTCAAAGCTCTTGAGAAACTTGCTATAAGTCCCGGATTTTTCGCAAGTTTTTCATTAGATTCTTCTCTTGTATATCCACCTGATAAAGCGACTACTCTAAGTACGTTGTCGTGTGCGATAACGTCAGAATAGAATCCTTCAACTGATGGTATAGTTAATTTAAGCATAACTTTTTGATCTTTATCTAGTTTTTCTAAATTAGCAAATATTTCTTTTTTAAGGATTTCTTCGCATTTTTCTTTGTCAGCGCTGTGGATATCTACTTCTGGTTCGATTATTGGAATTAAATCATAAGATAATATCTTTTTAGCTATATCAAATTGTTGAGCTACGATAGCTTTTATTCCTTCTTCGTTAGCAGATTTTATTACAGAACGCATTTTTGTTCCGAAAACGTGTTTTTCGATACCTTTTTTAAGAAGTTCGTCCAAAGTAGGTATATCTTTCATAAGTTGAACACCATTTGCTTCTGGTTGAAGACCTTTATCTACTTTAAGGAAAGGAATTATGCCTTTTTCTTCCCATAGATAATCAGCAGTGAATTTATCGTCGATTTTTCTTTCGATTGTTTTTTCAAATAAAATCGCACCGATTACTTTATCACCAGTAAATGAAGGACTTTTTATTATTCTTGTTCTCATTTCGTGGATTAAATCAAACATTTCGTCGTCTGTGTTGTATTTATCCTCTGGTATTCCATATAATCTAAGAGCTTTTGGTGTACTTCCGCCACTTTGGTCTAGTGCTGCTATAAAGCCTTTTTTAGATTTCATTTGTTCTAATTGTTTTTCATTCATAATATGGATTCCCCCTAATTTTTTATTATTTAGTGATGTCAAATCCTATTATTTAATGTTGTTTTTTTATTTAATTAGTATATGTTTTTTCTGCCAATAAACACCATTTCAGTTGTAATATTAACTTCACAATACTATATCTTCTATACTACTTTTAATTTTCCTCTTTTATCTTACAAATTTTTCAATAATTTATGAGTACTTTTTCTTATATTGAATATTTATGTAAAATAAAGAGGAAAATTAATTAACAATTAGCTCGCTATAAAGAATCTCTTATACCACACTAAGAATACATATATAGTGTAGATTTTTCTCGCATTGTTACATCTATCGTGGAAGTGATCGTCTAATAATTTAACAATTTTTTCTGTGTCGAAGAACTCGCCAGCATAATCACTTGTAAATGTTTCTTTAACCATATCGTAGTATTTTTGTTCTTTAAACCAGAATCTTATTGGAACTGGGAATCCTTTCTTTTGTCTTTTCGCCCATTCTTCTGGTAGTACTTCTTTTGCTGCATATCTAAGTGCAACTTTAGTATTTTCGTCGTTAACTTTATATTTAGTTGGTATAGATTCCCCAACCTTCATAACTTCTTTGTCCAAGAATGGAACTCTAAGCTCTATAGAGTGTGCCATACTCATTTTGTCAGCTTTAAGAAGTATATCTCCTGCTAACCAAAGTTTTAAATCAAGGTATTGTTTTTTAGTTACATCGTCTTGATTTTTTACTTTGTCATATACAGGTTTAGTAATTTCTCTTACTGATGGTGATTTTTTATATGGAGCTTTTAGTATGTCTACTGCTTCTCTTTCTTCAAATATTTGCGCTTGTCCTATAAAGTAATCTTCAACTGGAGCCCCACCTCTTATAAGAGTTGTTCTTCCTCTGAAGTAAGGCATTTTTTGAGCAACTTTTGCGACTGGCTTTCTTATAAATGCTGGTAGCTTTTTATATTTTTTAAGTTTTGGGTCGTCATCATACCATTCGTATCCACCGAAGATTTCGTCAGCACCTTCCCCAGATAAAACAACTGTTACGTGTTCTCTCGCAAGTTTTGATAAGAAGTATAGTGGCACTGAAGATGGGTTTGATTGTGGCTCATCCATGTGGTATTGGATAGTTGGCAACATCTCAAAACATTCATCAGCAGTTATTGTTTTTCTTACATTTTCGATTCCTAATATGTCAGATAAGTCTTTTGCAAGGTCTGATTCATCGAAGTTCTCTTGTTCAAACCCAACTGAGAAAGTCTTTTGTGGCATTAGACATTTTGCAATATAACTTGAGTCTACCCCACCAGATAAAAACGAACCTAGTGGCACTTCACTGTGGCTGTGTGCTTCTACTGATTCGCTAACTGCATCCTTTATTCTATTTACACTTTCTTTTAAATCTATATTTTCTTGGTTGAACTCTACATCCCAGTACTTTTCTACTCTTACTTTGCCATCTTTATAAACCATAAAGTGACCTGGTTTTAATTTGAAAACACCTTTAAAGAATGTTTCATCTAATACTGAATATTGGAATGTTAAGTATGGTTTTAAAGCGTGTTTATTTACTTCCTTTTTGAAATTAGGGTGCATTAATAAACTCTTTATTTCTGAACCAAATATTAAGCTTTGTTGTCCGTCTTTTTCAACTTGTGTATAGTAGAATGGTTTTATACCAAAATGATCTCTTGCGGCAAATAGAGTTTTTTCATTTTTGTCCCAAATTGCAAATGCAAACATCCCTCTTAATTTTTTAACCATCTCAGTTTTGCAATCTTCATATAAGTGTATTAATACTTCACTGTCTGTTTCTGTTGTAAATATATGTCCTTTTTTGATTAAATCTTCTCTCAATTCTTGATAGTTGTATATTTCCCCGTTGAATACTAAAGCTAGGCTTCCGTCTTCGTTGTATAATGGTTGTAGCCCATTGCCTACCCCGATTATACTTAATCTTCTAAATCCTAAAGCGGCGTTTTCATCTATATATTCTCCGCTTTCATCTGGCCCTCTATGGATTATTTCATCCATCATACTCTCCAAAACAGTTTTCTTATTCGGTATATTATCTATAAACCCCGAAAATCCGCACATAATTATCTCCCCCTAATATTTATATTTTAATTTAATCCTCAATAAATATGAAAACCCATTATCCCATAAAATAACTGGTTTTAAGATACGCATTAAATGAATATTTTCTTATGCGTTATAATTTTTTAATGATTTTTTGTAATTTATAATTATTTATTTCTGTATATATTTTTATAATTTGTATATAACTTCTTGTATATCTATGAATAAATTATTCACTATCTATTGCTTGGGTTGTTTTACTTCTTATATTTATTAAATCTTTTTTACTTCTACATTGTGCCACTATACCATAAACAAATATTATTTTCCATATTTACAATAATCTGTAATATTTTTGTAATTTTATTTATTTCATGTCGAACCTACTTGATGCTTTGTTTAGACCTGCAACTTGGATTAATCTATCTACTCCTACTGAGGCAATTGTGACTATGCTCTCTTCGTGGATAAAATCTGTAGAGCCTAAATCAAATAGCATACTAGCCCTAGCTTCAAATTCTTCATCTTCGTCCCAAAATAAAAACTGAATCGGTATACATTCAAACGCATTTATTTCATATCCCATGTCAGATGCTTTTATTCTCTTTCCGCCTATTTTTTCGCAGGCTTCTTTTAGTTTATCCATATGACCTGCGAATGTGTTTGCAAAGGGCTCAAGCACGCTTTTTACAAAGGCTGGCTTAAATTGAGATGTATTTTTTAATTTTTCAAAAGTCACAAACTCCCCTTTTACTCTTGCCCCAGGCTTTACATAGTGAAAAAGAAGATAAATATTGAACTTTTCTGATATAGAGATTGGTAAGTCGTCTTCCATCGCTATTATTTCCCCAGTTTCAATATGTACTCCAAACTTTCTTCCAAAGTGGTATATAGTAAGATAATCACCTTCTATTTTAATCTCTGGCAAAAGCTCCATAAGTCTTTCCTTGTCCATGTTTACGAAGACTTGTTGCCATTTTAGACATGCAATTTCATAATTTGATGTTATTTCTTTTTTCATATCGTTCCCCCATAATTTAAACTTTTTATTTATATTGTTATTTTCTATCTTTTATTTTATCTCTAAAGTCTATTTTTGTAAAATTTATAACTTATTATAACAAAATACTCCTCTATGCATTTCAGCATAAAGGAGTATTCGACTATAAGTTATTGGATAACTGATTATCTAAAAAATCTAGTTATATGCTATTTTTTGTTTTCGTCGTGCAAGTCTTTTACATATTGTCGGTCGAGAATGCTTTTCTTGTCGCCATATGCGCATTTGCTAAATAATTTTTCAGCTTCCCTCACATCAAGACCTTTGATAGTCATATTTTGTGGTTCAGCCTCGCCAAGTCCATCTTTATAAAGCATGTATAGATAGTGGACAGCTTGTGGCAAAAATCCGAGCAGTCTCGCACCGATGCAGTCGGCTGCGACTGGGTCAGTTCCAGCGATTATAAGCCCCGGTGTGTCTACTGCTTTACCGAAGATAGGCCCTGTTCCAATCATAGCCTTATCCATGCTTATTATAGATAAATCTATCGGCACTTGTTTTGCAAAACTGCGAATAAATCCATGTAAATCCTCGTGGATTCCGGTGTTCTTTTTCGGGAATCCGTGTACGCTTGCAGGCGGATACCCGAGGCAGATGTTTTTGATGCTCGCTGTAATTGTCGCCTCTTCGTGGTATTTAAGTTGAGTAAATGAAATTATAACGTCTGCATCTTCAACAACTTTGTTTAAAGGAGTTGATTTTAAAATAGGTCCGTCTAGTTGTAGCTCGAAGAAAGGACCATAGTTCATATCCACAAAGCCGACTTTTTCTTCTTCTATTACTTTGTCAAACCCAGCAGTTTTCAAAACTTTCATACTATCAGTACCGCCAGAGCCAAACGCTATGTATATTTCAGATGGTTCTCTTTTCTTTACATATTGTATTAATTTTTTAAGCGTTTTTGGTCCGGATACAACGCCGTCTTTCGGCTTTTTGTCTTTTACTCCATTTGGGCTGATTATCACCTTGTCGCCCTTTTTTATAATTTCGTCAATAGGCAACATATCGAGCGCCTTTTCAAGTGACTGCCCTTCTGTCATCCCTTTTGTAATTGCTATTATCGGTTCTTTTATTTTTCGATTATGTCTCATGCTTTCACCTCTTATATAGAGTGTCTGCAATTTGAGTTATGTTATACGTTAATGGTGCAATGAAAAAGGAGTAGATATAATTCACTTTATACCTACTCCTCTAAATTAGATTATGATTCCCTCAAAGTGATCCATTTCGT